>CALXTG010000075.1 GCA_944391355.1 uncultured Alphaproteobacteria bacterium | reverse complement strand
TAAGAAGCCGGGTCAGGAACTTTATAACCCGGGCAGGAAGTCAGCGGATAAGCTGAACAATCGCTGCCGGAATCAAAGATCATGTCTTTCTCTTTCCAGTCGGGAAGAAAATAAACTTTGGCAATCTGCATAGACTTTGACCGTTCGGGTGTGTGAATGTCAAGCGAGAGGGGTGCGGCTAAAACAGAGTTAGCGGCAAATAGAAAGATTATCAGTAATAATTTTTTCATTTTCCCCTCGCAGTCAATGGTCAAAGTCTATGCTTTAATGATAGCAAAGGGGGCAAGCTGCCTCAATTATAAAGACACGCAAAACGGCGGCTGATTTGCGTTTGGTAAATAATTATTTAGCAAAGATCTCTTTTTAGTCTAATTTAAGGTAGCCGTTGTTTCGAAGCCGGGGTGAAACAGTAAAAAGATTACCGGGCGGTTTCGTTTTCGGCCGGCTGCGGAGGGGTGACGCGGATGGAATTAAGCTGGTTTTTGGTACGTTTCAAAATTTCAAACTCAAAGCCTTCAAAAATGAATTTCTGCCCCTGTTCGGGAATGGACTGGGTGGCGTCAATCAGGTAACCGGCCAGGGTGACGGCGTTTTCGTCATTGAGATTCCAGTTATAGCGGCGGTTAAGGTCGCGAATCGGCAATTGGCCGTCGATAATCAGGCTTTTTTTGTCTTCGCTCTTTTTAATGCCGATGATGTCAATTGACTGGATATCGGTTTCGTCGTTAATATCTCCGACGATTTCCTCCAGAATATCTTCAAGCGTGACAATTCCCTGCAGGTCGCCGTATTCGTCGACGACAATCGCGAAATGTTCGCGCCGGGCGCGGAAAAGCTGCAACTGCTGCAGCAGGGTGGTGGTGTCGGGGATAAACCAGGGTTTGTTCATCAGTTCCGCAATGTTGATTTCATCATAGCTGCCGCATTTTTCAACCGCTTCTTTCAGCAGGTGTTTGACCCGGATAACCCCGACGATGTTTTCCGGTTTGCCGCGATAGAGCGGAACTCTTGAAAAGGGGCAGTCCTTGAGACGGTTGATGATCTCGGCGGCCGGCAGTTCAATATCGACCGCGAACAGGTTTTTACGGTGATTCATAACATCGTAAACCTGTATGTCGTCAAGGTCGAGAACGCTTTTCAGCATCTCTTTTTCTTCGGGGTCTTCACTGTGATTTTCAATTGCGCCGCGGATTTCGGAAATGATTTCTTCTTCGGGGCCGGCCGCGCGCAGTTTACGGCTCTGGCGATATAAAGCAAGGCTCAGCAAGATTACGGCAAGAACTAAAACGGAGATGAAAATCATGTAACTCAGCGGCATGGCAAGGTCAGCTTTCGGCTAAAAATTTGTTGACGGCTTCAATAACGCGATTGACGGTTAAATCAACCTGTTCTTCGCGGGTTTCGACAATGATATCGGCTTCGGAATAATAGGGATATTCATCGCTGATATATTTTTCAAGTTTGCTTTTCAGCTCGCTGTCGCTGCCTTTGAGAAAAGGGCGGTGCTTGCGGCCGGCCGTGCGGTGGTAAAGGACGTTTATGTCAGCTTTGAGCCAGATTGTGATGGCATTTTCTTTGGCCAGAGCCCGGGTTTGTTCGGCGACAAAAGAGCCGCCGCCGGAGGCTAAGACACAGGGAGCTCCCTGCAGCAGGCGTTTCATTACCCGCATTTCGCCGGCACGGTATTCGGTTTCGCCGAAGCATTTTAAAACGTCTACCAAAGATAATCCCGAAGCTTTTTCAATTTCCTGATCTCCGTCGACAAAAGGCAGATTCAGCCGTTTGGCCAGGCGTTTGCCGACGCTGGTTTTGCCGCTGCCCATCAGGCCGACGAGGAGGATTATTTTATCGATTTTATTAATCATTTTACTTTTCTGTTTTATTTTGTATTGTATTATAACATCAGGGTTAACACTTTTATAAAGGTTATATAACATGAAACAGAAAAAATCAAAAACATTATTTTATGCCGTATTGGTCCTGATTGCTGCGGCCGTGGTTTTTGTTGCTACCCGCGAAGTTCCGATGACTCAGGAGCATGTGGAACAGGCTTTGCCGGTCAGCCTGACGAATCAGTAGTCATGAGCGCCGACCAGGTAGAAGAATTTTTAAAAATGATGGCGGCGGAAAAAGGCGCCGCTATCAATACGCTTGAAGCTTATGAAAGAGATTTACGACAATTTACCGAGTTTTGCGGCAGTAATCTGAAAGAAATTTCCGCAGAGGATATTGCCGCTTTTGTCCGCGACCTCAGCAGCCGCGGCATGACGGCGAAAACAATCTCCCGCAAGCTTTCGGCGGTGCGCGAATTTTTTAAATTTCTTTATTCGGAAAATGAAATCAAAATTAATCCGGCGCTGAATATTCAGTCGCCTAAACAGCAGAAACCGCTGCCGAAGTTTTTGAGCGAACAAGAAATCCGGCAGTTGATTGAAGCGGCTGCCCGAAAGCAGGATCCCGCGCATCGGCGAATCGCAGTTATGCTGGAGTTGATGTATGCCTGCGGCCTGCGGGTTTCGGAGCTGGTTTCCATGCCTGAAAACAGTATTAATTTTGATAAAAAACAGCTGTTAATCCGCGGAAAAGGCAGTAAAGAACGTCTGATCCCGGTTGCCGGGCAGGCTTTGGAGCAGGTGCAGGATTATCTGACTTACCGCGATTATTTTTTGAAAGGCGGCCGGCGCTCGGTTTGGCTGTTTCCTTCCAAAAGTTCGGCTTCGGGCCATGTGACGCGCGACAGTTTTTTCAAACATCTTAAAGAGCTGGCAGTAGAAACCGGCCTTGACCGGGATAAAGTTTCGCCGCATGTGCTGCGCCATTCGTTTGCCACGCATTTGCTGAATCATAATGCCGATCTGCGGGCAGTGCAGAAAATGCTCGGACATGAGGATATCGGGACAACGGAAATTTATACGCATATTATTTCTGATGATTTGATTAAAAAGGTGCAAAAACTTCATCCTCTGAGCAAGATGAAATAGACCGCTTTCTTTAATTTGT
>CALXTG010000074.1 GCA_944391355.1 uncultured Alphaproteobacteria bacterium | reverse complement strand
CTTTTAAATAAAAAAAAAATAAGGCAGGGAACTCCTCTGCCTTATTTTTTTTGTTTTTTACAGACAGCAGTCCGCACAATCGGCACAGCTTTCAATCTGAATATTGCAATGCGTAATGCCGAATTCTTTGTTCAGCAGCTTTGCCGCCGTTTGCACAAGTTCAAGATTATCGGCGACGATGTGGCATTCCAGCGACACATCGTTTTCATTAACGCTCCAGACATGCAGATGGTGAACATCGCGAACCCCGTCGATTTTCAACAGCGCCTTTTCCACGGCAGCCAGATCCAGGCCGTCCGGCGCCGCATTCATGAGAATGTTGACAACCTTGGGAAACGACAGAACCGACTGATAAATCATATATGCGGCAATCATCAGGGCAACCAGGCCGTCAATCCAGTAAATGTTTAGACAAACCACAAAAAGGCCGGAGATAATAACCCCCACCGAGCCGAGCGCATCGGCCAGATTATGCAGAAAAACCATGCGCATGTTGGTATTATGTTCGGAACCGTGGTGGGAAAGCTTGGCGGTTGCCGCGTCAATAATCAAAGCCAGAACCGAAACCCAGATAATGATTCCGCCTTCAATCGGTTCCGGAGAAATAAGCCGGCCGATACCCTCGACAATCAGATAAACGCCGGAAATAAACAGCAGAATCAAATTTACAAAACCGCCGATAATCTCCGCCCGTTTAAAACCGTATGTATATTTGTGATCGGCTTTTTTCCGCCCGATTTTAAAAGCTATGACTGCAATCAATATTGAAAAAGCGTCAGACGTATTATGCAGGGCATCGCCGATTAGAGAAACGCTGCCGGCAATAATTCCGCCGACGATTTCGACAACGGATAACAACATATTGATAATAAAAGAAATTAACAGATATTTGACGGTTTTTTCGCTGATTTCGCCATGGTGATGATGGCCGCCGTGTCCGTGCTGATGTTCGGAATGTTGATGCTCCATGATTTTTTCCTCTTATAAAATTTATTAAGTTATTAATATACCCCATGAGGGTATAAGTCAAGAGGTATGAATTAAAACAATAAAAAAGTCCTTCTTTAGTAAGAAGGACTTAAAATAAATAAACCAACTGATTTATTTGCTGCAGGGGCTGACAATTTCGCTCAGAGACAAAACGCCCAACAGATAGTCATTGGTGCAAACTTTCTGGCCGCCGATCGTACCGCGGGTGCCGGTGCAGGCAGACAAGGCGAACAATACAGCAAGAATAGCTAATTTTTTCATTTTAGAGTCCTTTCAAAAGTTAACTTCATTGCATCGGATATACAATGTCATATAGCCTTTTGGCATAAAAATTTATGCCGGTCAATATAAAATATCTGCCTGTGATTAATCCGTCCGGGTTGATTTATAAAGCGGTTCCCTTGGTTGGGCGGAAGAGGGGAGCCAGGTCGACGCCTTCAAAATCGAGTAATTTTATTTTTAGATCCAGCCCGCCGGAATAACCGGTCAGGCTGCCGTTTGTGCCGACAACGCGGTGACACGGAATAATAATCGAAATCGGGTTATGTCCGACGGCGCCGCCGACCGCCTGAGCCGACATTCTGCTTAAGCCTCTTTGCGCGGCGATTTTTTTTGCGATGCCTCCGTAAGTAATAACCTCCCCATAGGGAATTTCGCAGAGAATTTTCCATACGGCCTGTCTGAAATCATTTCCGATCGGCGCCAGCGGCAATTCGGAAATTTTCGGTTTTTCGCCCCGAAAATATCTGTCCAGCCATGCTTTCGCTTTTTGCAATACCGGCAGATTATCATTGGGGAGCATTTTTTCCTTTACCGTGTCGCCAAAATATTTTTGTCCCTCAATCCAGAGGCCGACAATATTTTCGCCGTCTGATCCGAGAGTAATATTGCCGATCGGTGAGCAATAAACCGTTTGGTAAAACATTTTCAATCTCCTGTAGTTAAAAATCTGCCGTATTTGACCGCACAAATTATTTAGTATATATAAAAAATATATATTCAAATCTCAGAATGGTAAAGAATTTTTAATTATTAAAAATTCTCAAATATTAAAAACTCTTATTTTACCACTTATTAAAATGCATTCGGCTTTCGACTTTAATCACCTTTTGCACCGGCAGTTTGGCATCTCTGTCCGGATATCCCAGAGCAATATAACAAGGCATTGCATAATCGTCGGGGTGATTGATGGTCTTTTGTATATGCTCCAGTTCCTCTGTCATAGGGATTCTGGTAACGCCTAAAATTCCTTCTGAAGCCGCCGCCAAAAGTATATTTTCGATACAGCACCAAATAGAGGCAAATTCGTTTAGGGAGCTCAAACAGGTCGGTTGCAGCAACGGTTCTCTCAGCTTAAAAAACGGTAAAATCAAACAACCGGCGTTATAAAGCATGGAAAACTGTTTTGGCATCGCGATATGATACATTCCTCTTTGGTCGGCATCAGTCATTCCGAAACCGTCCAACATCTTATCACAATCTTCAGGATCAGTCATGTCTTTCAGATTAAGCACGCGCGAGCGTTCTTTTTTATCATTGATAATCACAAATTCCCATTGCCGCAAATGGTTATTGGTCGGTGCTTTTAAACCTGCGGAAAGAATTCTTTTAACGGTTTCCGCATCTATGGGTTTATCTGCGAAATCGCGAATTGTTCTGCGTTTTTCGATGGCTTCGTAAAGTTCCATTTTAAATCTCCTGGCTAAATTTCATTAAATTTTTTCTTCATTAAGTTTGAAAATAAAGTTGTAATGCGTACCAGCTCAACAATATCCCCGTCTGCCAACTCGGCCATTGCGTCAATTTCTGCCGCAGCCGCCGGCGGAATAATTTTTTTCGTATATTCGGAACCAGCTTGGGTAAAGCGGATAATTTTATTCCTTCGGTCATTTTTGCATTCGCTCAGACTGACATAGCCGAGTTTTAAAAACTTTTTAATAATGGCGCTTATGGTTTGCCTTGTGGCTGACATGCGCTCGCAGATTTCAGATTGCAAACAGCCGTCATCGGCGAACCATATGATATCCAAAACAAAAAGTTCATTTGTTGTCAGATTGTATCTCCTTGCATATTGAGTATACGCAGCATATTGAACATCTCTCAGCTTGCAATATTGATTAACATAATCTCTTACATTTTTTCTGTTCATGATCGGATCTTTGATAAAATATTTGATTGTCTAATATTTGACATTATGCTGAAAATAATTTAATATGTCAATATTATTTTACGGGAATTTACCAAATCTTCCAGAATTCGAAAGTAGAAACAAAAAGAGATATTTTGCACCTCTTACTTTCGAACTTGAAATTGCAAGACCGCAAAATCTCTTATACACTTTGAAAACCTTACGATTACATCAGGTCTTTAAACAAAAAAACACCCTCCAAAAAGGAAGATGTTGCAAATTGTGATCCCAACGGATGGCCGCAAGCCAGAATGCCGTTGGGCACTCTGGCTGGGGAGACACAATGAGACTTTTTGCTGCAAGCAAGTGATAACGCTGCGAAGCAACAAAATTAGTCGGAATTGAACGAACCCCGGGTTCGACCCGGCTGGGATAAGCACCGACAAAAATAAAGCCCTGCT
>CALXTG010000073.1 GCA_944391355.1 uncultured Alphaproteobacteria bacterium | reverse complement strand
TTCGCAAAAACCGCCTTTCCTTATATCATGTCTGGATCGGCATTAATGAAAACGGAAAAGCCAATACCATCGTCAATGAATATATTGCCGAAGAAAGAGCTTTTCGCAGAAAAATCGAAAAAGAACTGGCAAAACAAAATTAAACCAAACCCCCGCAACGCATTCGTTCGGGGGTATTGCCTTTTTTATCTTTCCAGCTTTTTATAGCGGATTCTGTGCGGGTTGCAGGCTTCATCGCCCAAACGCCGACGCTTGTCCTTTTCATATTCTTCAAAATTGCCTTCAAACCATTCGACATGGCCTTCGTCCTCATAAGCCAGAATATGCGTTGCCAGACGGTCAAGGAACCAGCGGTCATGCGAAGTAACCAGAACGCAGCCGGGATAATTCATAATTCCCTCTTCCAGCGAACGCAGGGTGTCGACATCAAGATCGTTGGTCGGCTCGTCAAGCAAAATAACATTGGCGCCTTTTTTCAGCATTTTGGCCAGATGCACGCGGTTGCGTTCGCCGCCGGAAAGCTGACCGCCTTTTTTCTGCTGGTCGCCGCCTTTAAAGTTAAACTGTCCGACATAGGCGCGCGACGGCATTTCCTTTTTGCCGAGCTGAATCATATCCAGCCCGTCGGAAATTTCTTCCCAGACATTTTTATCGGGATTCAGATTGTCACGCGATTGGTCGACATAGCCCAAATCAACCGTATCTCCGATTCTGATTTCGCCGGAATCCGGTTTTTCCTGCCCGGTAATCATACGGAACAAGGTTGTTTTGCCGGCGCCGTTCGGCCCGATAATCCCGACAATCGCCCCCTTGGGAATTTTGAACGACAAATCATCAATCAGAACTTTGTCGCCGAAAGCTTTGCTGATATTTTTCGCCTCAATGACCAGATCGCCGAGACGTTCGGTCATCGGAATATTAATATAAGCCTGTGAAATTTTATCTTTGGTCGCGGCATTCAGCAATTCGTCATAAGCATTGATACGGGCTTTGGATTTAGCCTGCCGGGCTTTGGGATTTTTCTGAATCCACTCCAACTCGTTAGCCAAAGTCTTCTGACGGGCGGTTTCTTCCCGGGCCTCCTGCTCCAGACGTTTCTGCTTCTGTTCCAGCCAGGAAGAATAATTGCCTTCGTAAGGAATCCCCTGCCCGCGGTCAAGCTCAAGAATCCAGCCGGTAACATTATCCAGGAAATAACGGTCGTGGGTCACCATAACCACGGTTCCGTTATACTCTTTCAGATGCTGTTCCAGCCAGGCAACCGATTCGGCATCAAGATGGTTGGTCGGTTCGTCCAAAAGCAGCATATCGGGTTTTTGCAGCAGCAGGCGGCAAAGCGCCACCCGGCGCTTTTCACCGCCGGAAAGTTTGGTAACATCGGCATCGGCCGGCGGGCAGCGCAGCGCATCCATGGCAATGGTAATCGTCCGTTCCAAATCCCAGCCGTTGCAGGCATCAATTTTTTCCTGCAGCTCAGCCTGTTCGTTAATCAGAGCATCCATTTCCTCATCGCTCATCGGCTCGGCGAATTTGGCGGAAACTTCTTCAAATTTTTTCAATAAATCACGGGTTTCGCCGAGTCCGTCCATAACGTTTTCCATAACGTTTTTATTCGGATCCAGCTTCGGCTCCTGTTCCAGATAACCGACCTTAACCCCCTCGACGGCCCAGGCTTCGCCGTTAAATTCCTTATCGACTCCGGCCATAATCTTCAGCAGGGTTGATTTACCGGCGCCGTTAACGCCCAACACGCCGATCTTGGCGCCGGGCAGAAACGACAAAGTAATGCCTTTAAACAACTCTTTGCCGCCGGGAAAAACCTTGCTCAGATTTTGCATGACATAGATATACTGATAAGCTGCCATAATATTTTTAACTCCTTATTTTCAAATTTCCCGCAGTATACTTAAAAAAGCCCGATTTGCAACATTTAAATAGCAAAGCTCAGCGCCGTTTCAAATGGGCAATCCCGGCATCGGGAGAAACCGCCCGGCTCTGACCGGCCTTAAGCCGGCGAACGGCGGGCTTAGTCTGCTTTTTGACAGCCGGCGCCGCGGGAATAGTCGAATCCTGAACCCGGACGTCTATTACCCGGCCGTTGCCGTTCCCGTCATAAATCGCCTGCAGATTCTCGCGGATTTTATCGTCTTTTTTATAAATCATCGTCGCATCATAAGGCTGGCGCGGCGTAATAACTTTGCCGTCAGGCATTTTAATTGTCCCGTCTTCATAAAGCACGGCCTTAAATATCTCCTGCCGGTCAAAACGGCGGTTAATCAGGGTGCATTCGTAAAAACCGTCCATCTGTTTGGAAAAATAGGCATTGGCTTTTTCTTCGTTATAAGCATAAATTGCGTCATTGCGCAGTTTATCGCTCGGTGCCTTGCTGAGCATGATTGCCCGCGCCAGCAATTCAAAATCATCATATTTTGCGGCGCCGCAGGCCAGCCCCTGCCCGGAAACCGCGCCCAGCGCCCGCACCTCGTCCATATAACTCATCTGCGCCCGCGCCTCTCCGGCCGCCAGCAGAAACATCCCCGCCGCCAACAGAAATCTTATCATGACAACTCCTCATAACTATCCCGGGCTATTATAAATAAAAAAATTTTCTATACAAGTTTATAATTTTAAGGTTGACAAAAGGGGAGTTTTAGAATAAGTTGCGCTCAAACTGTTTGTAAAGGGAATAAAAATGAAAGTTTACAGTTCATTAAAAACTAAAAAAGTACGCGACAAGGACTGCAAAGTAGTTCGTCGTAAAGGTCGCGTTTACGTCATCAATAAAAAGAACCCCAAATTAAAAGCTCGTCAAGGTTAATTTGTTGATAAAAGTTTTAACATTAAAATAAAACCCGCTGGATTTAAGCGGGTTTTTTTATATCCGGACAAAACCTACTGATAGATTGTTTCGCTGGCTTCTACGGCCGTCGAATCCGGCGTATCGACTTCAGTCAGTTCATCAACAACGGCGGACGGCATATCCACATTCGGTTGAGAAGCCGAAGGCTGCGGCTGAGCCGGCATACTGTTGGCCGGTGCAGTTGCGGCATCAGCCGGCGCCGGAGCAACCTGAACATTTCCTTCCGTTGTCATATTATTGTTTTCCGTATTCGGCTGCACGCTGTTCTGCGGCTGGGCATTAACCGGAACCGTTACGGCTTGATAGCCTTCTTCGATAATCAAAAGATTATTAGAGTCGGGATTTCCGACCGTCGTCACGCTTTGGTTCTGGGCATTGGCAAAATTATCAATTGCCATAAACAGAACCGCAAAAGCAAAAACTCCCAGAATTTTCTTCATATTTAACCCCTTTGGCTGTAATTAAAGACAAAACAGATATAATCAGAGTCAACCGATTTTCAACATTTCCGCCCCGACTTTCTCCATATCTCCCGACGCTGAAACGGTGCAAAAATGCTGACAGCCGCAGATTCGCTGTTGACGAAATTTTTGTATCTGTTATTAATTATCTGCTTTAAAAATTTGCAATAAGAAACGGAGATTAAGATTGATTTTCAGCAAGAAGGCCATTATTTGGGATTTAGACAATACTTTATACCGAATCACCCCCGAATATTCGGATATCCTCGACGGCGTTATGGCTAAGGTTCTCACCGAAATTCTCGGCGTTGAGCTGGACTATGAAACCGCCAAAAAGAAAGTCAAGGAATCTTATATGCAATATCGTGACGGCGGCGAGCTTTTTTATAAGGAACACGGCGTGGACGCCAAAGAATTTTACGACGCTTACCACAATAACGTTCCGGTCGAACTGATTGAACCTTTTGAAGACCTGCCCGCCCGTCTTAAGGCTCTGCCGGTCGAACAGTTTATTTTCACCTACTCCAGCCGCAGCCTGGCCGAAAAAATCCTCAAAAAAATCGGGCTTTACGAACTGTTCAAAGGCCGTTTCTATTCGGTAGAAGACTTTAATACCTTAAAGAAAAATGAAAGCCCCGAAGTTTATCTGCAGCTTTGCAAAGCAATCGGCTTTAAGCCCGAAGACTGCATTTTTGTCGACGACAGCTACAGCAATTTGAAATACCCCAAAGAAATCGGCATGACGACGGTGCGAATTTTCTATAAAGAAAATTCAGCCAAGGGATTGGAATATATCGACGCGGCTTTCCGCGGCATCAACGGTTTTCTGGATGAGGTTGCTTTCAGCGCTGCCGCCGACTAGATTTTTTGCACAACTGGCCTTCCATCTCATAATTGGTATGGTTGTCGAGCTTGCCCTGCTCCAGCATCAATTCTCTTTTAAACAGCTCAATCAAAGGTTCGAGCCTGATTGCATATTGCCGGGTCAGTTCGGCCGTAACCCCATCAATATCTTTAACCTGTCTGACTTCCTGAACTTCAACACTTTTAGCGATACGATCAATGGCATTATAAAACATCGGCAAAAAATATTCGAGTGCCGTTTTATTAATCTGCTGATGCGTCTGTTCATGCCGAATCACCAGATTATATTCACAGGTATGCGGTTTCAGGGCATTATCGACATAAATGACCGGGTTTTGATAACCGATATAAACATCAACGCTTGAAGGAACCACACATATCTGCCCGTTATCCAGAGTATGCGACAAGGTATTAAGCGAAATTTCCCAGGCAACTTCTACCACAGCCAGCCCGGACGCAAACAAACCCTGCTCAATAATGCCGAACTTTTTGCCGGCGCCGGTCAAATGAGCGCGATCACGGCTGAAATCATATTGCAGTTTTCCGTAAGAAGTATAAAGATTAATTTCCGGCGCCGGCAAAATCTCCGCACAACTGCGAAACTCGTTCTTACCGGTAAACGGCCCCCGGGACAGCAGCGTACCGAGCTGCGGCTTAACGCTTCTTTCCTCCCGAACATAATTAATTGTGGCGTCCTGAGCCTGTATGCCCTTCGCCGTAAAGACCAGCAGTCCCAACACTGCAACTGTCAGAAGCCTGTTTTTCATACAGACAGTTTAGAACAAACTTCTTAATATTTATTAACCGAATTGAAAGTTTTTGTACCTAAACTAAATATAACAAGCGGAGAGAAACCATGAAAAAACTGTTGGCCTTAGTCATCTGTGTTCTGCTGGCCGGCGCGGCTTTTGCCCGGGCTCAGAGCGGCGCTTATGTCCGCAAACAGGTGAAACCGAACTTTTTTATTCCCAAATCTGCCGAACCGCAGCCCGAAAAACTGCCGATGCCGCATTATCAGCGCATTGAAACCAATCGCGAAAAACAGGATGTTTCTTTACCTCAGGCCACCGCCCCCGAACCGGCTCAGCCGGCAGAGAGCATTGCGGCAACAATCCCCCAAACAGAGACGCAGCCCTCTCAAGCCGTCGTTAAAGACCTTTCCGATACACCGGAATATCAACGCAAATATCAGGAATACCTGCGCGATCTGGAATACATCGCCGCTACCGGCGAACGGCCGTCAAATACAAATTTAGATAACGATTTGCGCCAGATGAACAGTAACGAGCGCATCAAAGTCGACGAAAAATTTAACAGTCAGCGCAATATCAAAGCCGAGTTCGAAGAAACCCTCAATCAGTCTTTGCGGAAATAGCTGTCAAGAAATTCTCTGTAAACCCGCTGCAGCTTGTCAATATCGCTCAGACGAGCCCGCTCATTGGTTTTATGAATTGTTTCGTTAGTCAGACCGAATTCGACCACCTGACAATAATTTTTAATAAAACGCGCGTCCGAAGTGCCGCCGCCGGTCGAATACTCCGGCGTGCGGCCGGTAACTTTACGCACCGCCTCAACCAAAAGCGCGCAGGCGCCGTCTTTCGAACTTAAAAAAGATTCGCCGTAAATTTGCGCTTCGACCCTGATATCGCCTTCCGCCACAGCAGCCTTCTTCTGCACATAACCTGTCAGCGAAACGCCGCTGTGCTCGCTGTTAAACCGAACATCAACCGCAGCTGAGGCTTCCGAAGGAATAACATTAGAAGCCGGATTATTGACATCAAAGGTCGTCAGCGCCATTGTCGAAGGTTCAAAAAAAGCATTGCCGTTATCCAGCGGTTCAGCAGTCAAATCCGCAAGAAATTTCACCAGGTGGCTGATCGGATTATCTGCCAGCTGCGGATAAGCGGTATGACCGGCCGTTCCCTTGGAGATAATCTTAAAAAAGACGTCGCCGCGGCGGCCGATTTTAATCGCCTCGCCGAGTTCTTTCGGATTAGAAGGCTCGCCGACCAGCGCAAAATCATATTGTTCACCGCGGGCAGCCGCATATTCCAGCAACCGTTCGGTGCCGTCAACAACGCTTTCTTCCTCATCGCCGGAAATCATCAGCGTGATGGCGCCGCGCAGCTTATTTTCCGCCAAAAAATCTTTTACCGCCGCGACAAAACAGGCAATACCGCCTTTCATATCGGAAACGCCGCGACCATAAAGATATTCGCCGTCATCAGCCGCCTCATAAGGCGGATACTTCCATAAACTCAAATCCCCGGCCGGCACCACGTCGATATGGCCGCCGAACAGAAAATGCGGATGCCCGGTTCCGATTTTAGCCAGCAGATTGTCGACTTTCCGCCCGGCTTTATCAGCAAAAGTGACAATTTCTGCCTGAAAACCGCACCCCTCGAGATAAGCCTGCAAAAACTCCAAAGCCGGGCTCACATTATTGCTGCTGCCCAAAGCTTCTAGCTTCATACCGGCTTTCAACACTCCCAAATCATCGGCCAGATGAGTATTATCTGTTTGAAACCGAACCAGTTTTTTGCATAAGTCAATTGCTTCCGACATCTTTTTATCCTTATTTTCGCTGCGATAATTTTAGGAGAATATTTTTATTTGACAATAAAAAATTTTCCTCTAACATAAAAT
>CALXTG010000072.1 GCA_944391355.1 uncultured Alphaproteobacteria bacterium | reverse complement strand
CCGCCGGTATTGCCGTTACCGGTGAGGTTTTCAATTAAGGCTTGCTCGGCGACAGATTTCATCTGTGCCAGATACGCCGTTGCGCTTTCTATTCCTTCCGAGGCGGCGCGAACAGTCTGAATCCCCTGTGACATCGCGTCTAACAGGGCAGTTAAATCGGCGGCGCGATTGTTTAACGATGTAGCGGTGTAATAAGAAGAGGGATTATCAATGGCCGAAGATACTTTGAGGCCGGTCGCCAAGCGGTTTTGCACAATATCCTGTTGTCTTGCAATATTCTGCAAGCTCAACAAGTTGCTGCGCATTGACGCCGTTAAACTAATCCCCGACATTCTTCAGATCCTTTGCTTTACTATTCTTTCTATCAGAATAGCAAAAAGCGAAGCAACCGACAACCGAAATGCACAACTGTTAGGAAATTAATGTCTAATAAAAACACTTTCCATTAGCGGAGCCGTGTTTTTTGTCTAAAGCAGATCTCCCGGCGACGATCAGGAGAGAAAATAATCGCGGAGGAAATTAGGCAAATCCGCGACATTGACGCGCTTTTGCTCCATGGTATCACGGTCGCGGACCGTTACAGATTCCGGAGAATTTTCCAGCGTTTCAAAATCAACGGTAATGCAAAGCGGGGTTCCGACTTCGTCATGGCGGCGGTATGCTTTCCCGATATTGCCGGTATTTTCGAGCGCAACACGGCCGATGCCGAGTTTGAGAAGATTTTGTTTTATCTCATGGCATTTGTTCATAATGCCGTCATGATTCTTTTTCAAAGGAATAACCGCTACCTTAATCGGCGCCAAATGTTTTTTAAGTTTGAGAACAATGCGGCTGTTACCGTCACCCAGGTCTTCTTCGGTGTAGGCTTCGGTCAGTACGGCCAGAACCGCCCGTTCAATTCCCATGGACGGCTCAATGACAAAAGGTACGATCCAATTGTTGTTTTCTTCATCGCGGATGCAGAGTTTCTGCGTTGAATCCGGATTGGCGTGAACATGAGCCTCAAGGCTGAATTCTTCCTGACCTTTGGTATGATTTCCGAGATCATAATCGCGGCGGTTGGCAATGCCTTCTAATTCTTCCATACCGTGCGGAAAGCGATATTCGATATCGCAGCAGGCCTTGGCATAGTGCGCCAAATCTTCCTGCGGGGTCGTATAAATATGCATATTTTCTTCCGACAGCCCCTGCTCTTTCCACCAGGCGATGCGGTTTTGTTTCCAATATTCATGCCATTTTTCATCTTCGCCGGGTTTTACGAAAAATTCGAGTTCGGCCTGTTCAAATTCGCGCACCCGGAAGATAAAATTGCGCGGCGTGATTTCATTGCGGAAAGATTTTCCGATCTGGGCAATACCGAACGGCAGTTTACGGGACGTGGCGTCAACGACATTTTTAAACTGCGTAAAAATCGCCTGAGCGGTTTCCGGCCGCAGATAGGCCAAATTTTCAGGATTTTCGACCGGACCGGTCATCGTTTTGAACATCAGGTTAAACGGGCGGGGTTCGGTTAAATCGGTCGAGCCGCAGTTCGGGCATTTGCCGTCTTTGATATGATCGGCGCGGAAACGGCCTTTGCATTTGCGGCAATCTGTCATCGGGTCGGAAAAAGTATCTTCATGGCCGGAATATTTCAACACCTTGCGATTGGTCAGAATGGCGGCATCGAGTCCTTCGATATCATCACGCTCATAAACCATGGCGCGCCACCAGGCCTGTCTGAGGTTATTTTTCAGCTCAACACCCAGCGGACCGTAATCATAAACGCCCTGCATGCCGCCGTAGATATCGGCATTCTGAAATATAAAACCTCTTCTTTTGCAGAGCGCGACAAGTTGATCCATCGATGTTGCAGCCATTTTCTTTATCCTTATGCTGTTTGTATATTAATTTTTAACTTATTCCTTTTATAATAACTCCACGAATAATGCAAGCGGAGAACCGTTAAAATGGCAAAAAAAAATACTAAAGTGGCCTTGATTTATGACTTTGACGAAACTTTAAGTTCCGGTTATATGCAGGACTTTTCATTAATTCCGGCTTTGGGAATGAAACCCGATGCCTTTTGGAAAAAAGCCAACGGCTGGTCAAAAAAACAGGAAGCCGATCAGATTACCGGTTCAATGTATTACTTTATGAAAACCGCCCAAGAAAAAAATGTTGCGCTGACACGCGACTTTTTCAAAAAATGCGGCGAAAATATCGAATATTATAAAGGTGTGGCCGAATGGTTTGAGCGGATTAACGAATACGGCAAAACGCTTAATTTAAATATTGAGCATTTTCTGATTTCGTCCGGTTATGAAGAAATTTTGGCCGGAGCTGAAATCCGCAGGCATTTTACCGATATGTTTGCCTGCAGCTATGCCTTTGATGACGAAGGCCTGCCGGTCTGGCCGGCACGGGTCATCAACTACAGCATCAAAGTACAGTTTCTGACCAAAATCAATAAAGGCCTGTGCAAAATCGACGATGTCGCGGTAAATGAATTTATGCCCGAAGAAAAACGTCCGCTCCCCTTTGACCGTATGATTTATTTCGGCGACGGAATGACCGATATTCCGTCGATGAAGCTGATTAAGGAACGCGGCGGGAACGCGATTGCGGTTTATGCGCCGGGAAAAAGCAAAGACAAGCACAAGGCTGTCAAACTGTTGGAAGATAACCGCGTAAACTTCGCTCTGAAAGCCGATTATCGAGAAAACCGCGAGATCGACAAAGTGGTTAAAACCATTCTGGATAAAATTGCCAAAGAACGCGACTTGGAAATTTTAAAATCGCGGGAAAACAAAAAGAAATTCCTGCGGATGGCAATGCCGAAAATCTGCAAGAAAAAAGATGCCTGAAACGACGGCAGCGGCAGACAGAGTTTTTTGCCGGGAAAGATAAAAAAATACTTGCGTTTCTTAAAAATATGGCTTAGATATAGGGCAATAATTCTGAAACGCTTGCCCGCGAAGAAGTGTTATTGTGGCTGCCGGAGGGGATTTATCTCGCGAAGGTGCCGGAGGAGTGCCACCCCTCAAGGAGTTATCCGGAAAGAACAGAGTTCAGTGGTTATTATTGGGGTGTCGCCAAGTGGTAAGGCACCGGTTTTTGGTACCGGCATTCGTAGGTTCGAATCCTGCCACCCCAGCCAAACTTGACAAGAGCCTATTTTAGCCAGTGCTAAAATAGGCTTTCTTATTGAAATAACTACATTTTTACCGTCTAATAAAATTTCCGAACAAAGTAATTTTAAAATCCTCTGTTTTTTGTCGTTGTTCAGAAAATCCCAAATCTGGTCTGACATCAAAAGCAAGCCAGCCAAGTATTTGAGCGTAATTAAGCCTTGCTTTGTCAGGTGATTATAGTCGCCTAATCTTTCTTCCAGCTTTTTCTTATCTTGTCTATATTCTGTTAGTTTTTTGGTATATAAATCCTGTGTAATACTACCTTCCGTGAACAGATCTACCAAGCGGCTTTCTTTATCTGCAAAACTAGCTATTTGCCGTTGCAATGCTTTTTGAGCTTCTATTTCCATTTTATGGTCTTTATAAATTTCTTCATCCAGACAGGCAATCAATTTTTCGACAACGCTTTTAGGCATGTTTTTAAGCGTTTTTAACGCCTCCTTGACTTTTTCAACCCCTTTTTCTTCTCTCGTCCGATATCCACCGCATTGCGGGCAAAAAAGGTACTTATAAACGACTTTTTCTCCCTGATTCTTTTTAGCCGCATGTATATTAATATCTGTCGATACAACTCCGCCGCATTTTTTACAACGAACCAATCCTTTAAAAACGTATTCGTGTTTCTGCACCTTATGATTAACCCGTCCTTCTAAAATTTCCTGACACTTTTCAAATGTCTGACTATCAATCAAACGAGGGTAACAATGAGGGTAGTAACGCCCTCCGCTATACATTTCCCCTATATAAAAACGGTTGCTTAAAATATTGCGTATTGTTTGCTTATGAAGTTTATTGCTGCTCTTCATCTTCAACCCTAAATTGGCCGCCTTGCGAACAATCTGCTCAAGATTATAAATGCCTGTCGAAAATTCCTTAAACAGCTGCGTGATGATGAAATGATTATCCTCATCCAGTACAATATCGCTATGACCGTTTGCTTGCCTAACATTTTTATAACCGACTGGTGCATGGTGTGCCCATTTTCCCTCTTTACGCATTTTTTCAAGAATGCGACAGACATTATCACTCATTGTGTCCGTTTGCGTCTGCGCAACCGTAATCCGAAAATTCCAAGTAAGATTGTCATACGCCTTGGTATTTTTTG
>CALXTG010000071.1 GCA_944391355.1 uncultured Alphaproteobacteria bacterium | reverse complement strand
TGGCCAGCTCTTTTTCTTCCTCGGTATAATTTTCATCATTTAAGATGGCATCCAGCGCGGCTTCATCTCTTTCGGCGGCAGATCGGATGTTGTTTTCATCCATCGGCTGCCTTAAATTCTGCTGTGCGTTCAGTCTTTCGCCAAAATTTTGGCGTGCCTGCCAGGTCGCATTCAGTTTTTCAATTTCTTCCGGAGAAAGTTCATTTTGCATATCATTACGGGCGTTTTCCAAATCCGTTTCCAGATTTATACCCTGTTCTTTAGAGGCGCTTTTTTCCCGGAAGCCTCTTTCTACCATGGCGGCAACAGGCTCTGTCATTTGATTGTAATCATCTAAAGTACGCCCCATAGATTTCAGGTATTCTTTAAATTCTTCGCTGTTTACATCAATATCGGCCATTGTTTTTACTCCGAGAAAATTTGCAATATATTAAAATATTATCCTAATTTTGAATAATTTTCAATAGTTTTTGTCTAAATATTGAAATTGTAATGATACTGTAACATCAATTAGAGATATCATAGCAAACATACGTTAACATTTGGTTATAAAAAGGGCCGGTTGACAAAACCGACCCTAAGTAAAAGTTATCCGTTGATAAATTTTCAGGCGACTTTAGCGTCAAAACTGATCGCGGCGCCGTCAATATCGCCTTTGGAAGCGCCGTCGCAACTGTCATTGACTTTAACCGCCAACACCTGCTCGGCAATATAGTCGCGATTTTCGGCCAGAGCCTGAGCGAGTTCGGCGTTTTCGGTCTTATAGCAAAGCTCTATGCGATCGGAAATATTAAAGTCTTTATCCTTGCGCAGGGTTTGCACCAGACGGACAAAATCGCGGGCCATGCCTTCGCGTTTCAGGGTTTCGGTTACCGTGGTATCCAACGTGACCAAAGCCTTATTATCGGCGAAAGCCTGACCGGCAACCCCCTCTTTCATCACCAGGCGGACTTCAAACAAATCCTTATTCAAAGTCTGGCCGGCGATATTGAGGGTTCCGTCCGCATTCAGCGTCCAGCTGCCCTGTTTGTAGGCCGCCATAACCGGCCCCATTTCCTTGCCGAGAGCCTTGCCCAACAGAGGTGTATAGAGATAAACGGTAGTTGCGGCATATTTGCTCAGGTCATTATCAACCAGCACCTGTTTGACATTCAGCTCGTCTTTAATGATTTCCTGATATTGCGGACCGATGAAATCCAGTTTATCGCCGACGACGGTCAGGCTGTTTAACGGCAGACGGTTGCGGAGATTTTTTTCTTCGCGAA
Organism: uncultured Alphaproteobacteria bacterium; assembly: GCA_944391355.1. GTDB lineage: Bacteria > Pseudomonadota > Alphaproteobacteria > RF32 > CAG-239 > CALXWF01. The sequence goes on along the minus strand of CALXTG010000071.1, from coordinate 1,264 downwards.
TAAATTTGCCGGCCGAGCATAAATCCTGCAGGAAATCCATTTCCCGAACCAGCGCCTCATCAAGTTTAATATTTTCCAGCGCCGGATAATCAGTCAGGTGGACAGATTCTTCACCGGTTAAGTTCTTATAGACATATTCGGCGACAAAAGGCATTAACGGCGCCAAAATTTTGCTCAAATTTACCAGAACCGTATAAAGCACGTCAAACGCCTGCTTATCGCCCTCCCAGAAACGGTCGCGGGAGCGGCGGATATACCAGTTATTCAGCACTTCCATAAAAGAAGCAACTTCGCCGGTGGCCATCGACACATCATAGCTTTCCAGCCCTTGTCTGACAATCAGGCTCAGGCGTTTGAGCTTGGAGAGAATATAATTGTCAATCGCCTCCTCTGAGCCGCTGACTTCTTTAGCCTGATACCCTTCGGCATTGGCGTAAAGGGTGAAGAAATAAAAGGCATTCCACAGCGGAATTTGCGCCACGCGGGCGGCCTTGACAATTTCTTTGCCTTCTTTGTCAACCGCAAGATTGCCGCCTTTTAAGACCGGCGAAGACACCAGGAACCAACGCAGCGTGTCGGAACCGATGTTATCCAAAACCTCGTTGGGGTCGGGATAATTTTTGAGACGTTTCGACAGCTTCTGACCGCCTTCGGCCATTAACAGACCGGTACAGATACAGTTTTTAAAAGCCGGCTTATTATGCAACGCAGTTGAAAGAACCGTCAGAGTATAGAACCAGCCGCGGGTCTGATCCATCGCTTCAACAATGAAATCGGCCGGGAAATGGCTTTCAAACCATTGTTTGTTGTCAAACGGATAATGAACCTGGGCATAAGGCATTGAGCCGGATTCAAACCAACAGTCGAAGACATCGCCGACACGGCGCATCATGGTCTGACCCGACGGGTCATCGGGATTGGGATAAACCACGTCATCAATATAAGGTTTATGCAAATCGGTCACTTCAATACCGGTTTTTTCCTTAATTTCGGCGACCGAACCGAAAACATCAATCCGCGGGAATTTCGGGTTATCAGACTTCCAGACCGGAATCGGCGTTCCCCAGAAACGGTTACGGGAAATCGACCAGTCACGGGCACCTTCCAGCCATTTGCCGAAGCGGCCGTCTTTAATATGCCCGGGCACCCAGTTAATCTGCTGATTGTTCTTAACCATGTCATCGCGAAAATCGGTAACTTTGACAAACCAGGAGGACATCGCCTTGTAAATCAGCGGGGTGTCGGTACGCCAGCAGAAAGGATA
>CALXTG010000070.1 GCA_944391355.1 uncultured Alphaproteobacteria bacterium | reverse complement strand
ATTAAAAATCTACAATTTTTTTTATCTTGTTATAATTTGGTCTTTCTTTTCTTTCCTGCCATGCTCGGATTTTCCCCCTCACTTGTCATTCCGGGTCGCAGTCGGCGTCCCGACCGATATTCTCCGGCGGCATTTAGCCGGCTCAGCGCCAGTCTGAGCAGGAGAATATTCGACCCGGAATCCAGGCCTGTTTTGCTCTATTGTTGACCTGGATGCTCGGATCAAGTCCGAGCATGACAGAGAAAGGTGAAGTCAAGCCCGAGGGTGACAAAGAAAGGAGGGACACTCCGGTCAAGCCAGAGAATGACGATAAAATTAAAGCCCCTGATCAGGGGCTTTAACATAAGGGCTAAATATCCAAAGCTTTTTTATAAACGTCGAGCAGGTATTCCTGTTCGTCGCGGTCAGCGGCGTTCATCTTGCGCAGTTTGAGAATCGTACGCATGATTTTAACGTCAAACCCGGCTGATTTGGCTTCGGCAAAAACATCGCGGACATCGGAAGCAATCGCGGCTTTTTCCTCTTCCAGGCGTTCAATGCGCTCAATCAGCGAACGCAGGCGGTCAGCGGCGATACCGCCGACTTCGTTTTTTTCTTCATCACTCATTTTTATCTCCTCAATCAAAATAACGGCTGCAATGAAAATAACAAAAAAGGTTTTTTTTTCAAGCGTTATTTAGTTATTAACTTATTATGACTATATTATAAACTCAGTAAAAGGTTTTAATTTGAATGAGGTGTATTAATGCCGCAAAAAACACATACCAATATTTTGGCAACGATCGGGCCTTCTTCGGCAACCCGCGAACAGATCGAAAAACTGATTGATGCCGGCGCCGACGGTTTTCGGATTAATTTCAGTCACGGAACCCATGAAGAACACAAAGAGCGGGTAGCGATTATCCGTAAGCTGGAAAAAGAAAAAGGCCGCTATATTTCCATTTTGGCCGATTTGCAGGGGCCGAAACTCAGAGTCGGCGATTTTGTGAAAAAAGAAGTATACCTCCGCGAAGGCGACAGTTTTATTCTGGATATGGATCCGGCTCCCGGTGACGAAACCCGCGTCAACCTGCCGCATAAGGAAATCTTTCAGGTCATTAATCCCGGCGACCGTCTGCTTTTAAATGACGGCAATATTGTTTTGGTGGTTGAAGAAAACAATGACCACTGGGCCAGAACCACGGTTGTTGTCGGCGGATACCTGTCGGCGCATAAAGGGGTTAATCTGCCCAATGTCCAACTGCCGATTTCGGCGATTACCGCCAAAGACCGCGACGATTTGCAGTTTGCGCTCAAACTCGGGGTCGACTGGATCGGCTTGTCCTTTGTCCAGACGGCAGCCGATGTCCGCGAAGCCCGCGAACTGATCGGCGACAAAGCCAAACTGATTTCCAAACTGGAAAAACCGAGCGCGATTGACGAACTGGACGAGGTTGTCCGCCTCTCCGACGCAATTATGGTTGCCCGCGGCGATCTCGGCGTCGAATGTCCGATTCAGGTTGTCCCGGTTCTGCAAAAGCGAATCGTCAGCACCTGCCGCAAATATGCCCGTCCGGTAATTGTTGCCACCCAGATGCTGGAATCAATGATTAATAATCCGTCGCCGACCCGTGCCGAAGTTTCCGATGTGGCGACGGCGGTTTATGACGGCGCCGATACGGTAATGCTTTCGGCCGAAACCGCGGCCGGAAAATATCCGGTCGAGGCTGTCCGCATGATGCGCAACATCATTATTCAGGTTGAGGCTGATCCGTTGTTTTATGATATGATGGAAAATTCCCGCCAGCGTCCTCATAATGCCGGCGAGGCCGACTCAATTACCTATGCGGCGACCGATATGTCCTGCGTTTTGGGAAAAGTTTCGGCAATCGTCACTTATACCACTTCGGGGACAACCTCGATGTTAATGGCCAAAGAGCGTCCCAATCTGCCGATATTGGCTTTGACGCCCAACCCGGAAGTTGCCCGCCGCATGGCGTTGGTTTGGGGGGTTAAGCCTTTTGTAACCAAAGGTATCGGCAAAGATTTTGACAAAGTTGAAGGGGTGGCTATCAAAACCGCTCTGGAAAACGGTTTTGCCAAACCCGGCAGCCGCCTTATCTTAACGGCCGGTTATCCCTTCGGCAAAGCGGGACAGACTAATCTGATTCAGACTGTCCAAATCCCTGAATAGTTTGCTCTGTGGACGCCTGATACAGAAACATCGGGGTAAATTTTTTAGTCACGTACTAAAGTGTACGCTCAAAAAAATTTCCCCTCGTTTCTTATCATTCGCCTCACATATCAAACTATTCATTTGAAATCACTCTGTCCGGTTTTATAACTCTTAAAATTTCCTTGCTGAATCTTATATATAAAGGTAGATTATATCTTCAAACGGGAGTGAGAAGATATAATGATTGCAAAACTTAGAGGAATTATTGACAGCGTCGGCGAAGACTATTGTGTTATTGATGTCAACGGGGTCGGATATCTGGTTGCCGCCTCGGTCAAGACTTTGAGTAAACTCAGCCGCGGCGCGGAAGTCAGTCTTTTGATTGAAACCATTGTCCGTGAAGACAGCATTTCTCTCTACGGTTTTTTTGATCCGCTTGAGAAAGAATGGTTTAATACCCTCACCAAAGTTCAGGGGGTCGGAGCCAAAGTCTGTCTGAGTATTCTCTCGGCCTTGACGCCGCTGCAGATCGCCCAGGCGGTTTCGGCGCAGGACAAAAATTCCTTTACCCGGGCTAACGGAGTCGGCCCCAAGCTTGCGGCTCGTCTGGTTACCGAGCTGAAAGACAAAATCGTGACGATTCCGGTCACCGAATTTGCCAAGGAAGTTGATATGAATCTGAATCCCGAACAGGAAAGCGAAAGTTATGCCGACAGTCTGATCGGCCGTGACGAAAACCCGATGAAAATGGAAGATGCCATTTCGGCGTTGGTTAACCTCGGCTATCAGCGGCTGGAGGCCTATAAAGCCGTCAATAAGGCCGCGGCCGAAAATCCCGATGCCGATGTCGCCGCCCTGATTAAAAACGCCTTAAAAGAATTTGCCGCAAAGGACTAGGACTGAATGGAAGAAGAAAGACTGGTTAGCCCCCAAAAAATGCCCGAAGACGAAGCCGCCGCCAATGCGCCGGTAAATCTGCGCCCGACTTCCCTGGCTGATTTTGTCGGCCAGAAAGAAGTCTGCGCCAATCTGAAAGTTTTTATCGAAGCGGCCAAAAAACGCGGGGAAGCGCTTGATCACGTTTTATTGTTCGGCCCTCCGGGACTGGGCAAAACCACGCTGGCCTCGATTGTTGCCAAAGAGCTCGGCGTCGGTTTTCGCGCCACTTCGGCGCCGATGATTTCCAAATCGGGTGATCTGGCGGCGATTTTGACTAGTCTGGAACGCAACGATGTCTTGTTCATTGATGAAATCCACCGTCTGAATCCGGCGATTGAAGAAGTCCTTTATTCGGCCATGGAAGATTTTCAGCTGGATCTGATTATCGGCGAAGGGCCGTCGGCGCGGTCGGTGCGGATTGATTTGCAGCCGTTTACGCTGGTCGGCGCTACCACGCGTTCGGGCATGTTGTCAACCCCTTTGCGCGAGCGTTTCGGCATTCCTTTGCGGTTAGATTTTTATTCGCCCGAGGAACTGAAAAAAATTGTGGTCAGGGGAGCCAATTTGCTCGGTATGCCTTTGTCTGACGACGGCGCTTTCGAAATTGCCAAGCGGTCGCGCGGTACGCCGCGCGTTGCCGGCCGCCTGCTGCGCCGTGTCCGCGATTTCGGCATGATGGCCCAGTTGCCGGAGGTGGATAATCTGCTGGCCGATAATGCCCTGCGGCGTTTGAATGTCGACAAATACGGCCTGGATGCTTTTGACCGCCGTTATCTGAACTGCATTGTGCAAAACTACGGCGGCGGCCCGGTCGGCGCCGATACCCTGGCGGCGGCTTTGTCCGAAGAGCGCGATACGATTGAAGAAGTGATTGAGCCGTTTCTGCTGAAACTCGGTTTTCTGCAGCGGACGCCGCGCGGCCGGGTCATTTCCGATTTGGGCTGCGAATATCTGGGAGTTCCCAAATTAAAGAAAAACGTCAAACAATATCAGGAAGATTTATTTCAGGAGTAAGGTTATGTATGATACTGTTCCGGCCTGCGGTCAAATGCGGGGGAGTGTTTTTGTTTTACCGGTAAGGGTTTATTATGAAGATACCGATGCCGGCGGAATTATTTATTATGCCAATTATCTCAAATTTGCCGAACGGGCGCGTACCGAATTTATCCGCAGTTTCGGCTGCCGCCAGCAGGACGGGCTGGAAGCCGACGAGGCCTGCGGTTTTGCGGTTAAACATCTGGAAATTGAATATCACCGGCCGGCGGTTTTGGACGATGCCTTGGAAGTCACCTGCCGGGTGACCGAAATAAAAGGCGCTTCGGCGGTTATGCATCAGGAAATCTGGCGCGGTGAGGAGCTGCTGGTCAGCCTTGATGTCCGGGTCGCGCATTTGAGCCTGAAAAAGAAACGTCCGGTGCGGATTCCCGAAACTTTGGTGTCGGCAATACAAAAAAATATGTAAATTTAATTAATTATTTAAGATTCGCTGCTAGATTAAGAGAAATTTCAGGCAGTCTTTTATGGGTAAAAAGGAAAGTTAAAATATGGATACGCAAACTTTAGCAGACGTTACGTCCGCCGCTTCGGGAATGTCGATGTGGGATTTGGTCTGGGCTTCTGATCTGGTAACCAAAGTGGTTATGATCGGTCTGATCGCCGCTTCGGTTTGGTCTTGGGCGATTATTATCGAAAAATTCGGAACGCTGCGTCAGGTTAAGCAATTGTCGCGGCAGTTTGAAGAAAAGTTCTGGTCGGGCGGTTCGCTGGATCGCTTGTATGAAGCCATCGGCAACCGGCCGCGCGATCCGATGTCGGCGATGTTTGTGGCGGCGATGAAGGAATGGAAGCGCACCAATATTCTGAAATCCAAAACCGATCGCGCTTTCCGCGGGGTTTCACTGCAGCAGCGTATTGAAAAAGCCATGATGGTTTCCATGGATAAGGAAATTGACGAACTGGACACCCGCATGGGTTTTCTGGCTTCAACCGGTTCGGTAGCGCCGCTGGTCGGCCTGTTCGGCACGGTTTGGGGAATTATCAATTCCTTTAACGCGATTGCCACAACGCAGAGCAATTCGCTGTCAGCTATGGCTCCCGGTATCGCCGAAGCTTTGTTTACAACCGCTTTCGGCCTGATTGCCGCTATTCCGGCGGTGGTCGCTTATAACAAAAGTTCTTCCGAGATTGACCGCTATGCCAAAAAACTGGAAAATTTTATGAGCGAATTTTCAACCATTCTTTCCCGTGAAATTGACGATACGGCGATTAAAGCCGATATGGCGGGAGAATAGGCAATGGCTTTTAATATGCAGACACCGCGCCGCTCGCAGCGTTTCAGCCGCCGCAATGCCGACATCAATATGACCAATCTGATGGACGTGATGATGGTGCTTTTGGTGGTGTTTATGGTGGCTGCCCCGCTGATGACTTCGGGGATTGCGCTGGATCTGCCCAAAGTCGGCGGCAAAGCTTTGACCGGCGAAGAAACATCAATCAATATCAGCGTTGACAAAGAAGGCTATTTTTATATTGGCGAAAGTGAGATCAGCGCCGAGAAAATCGTCGAAAAACTTAATGCCATCCGCGCCAATAATCAGGAAGTTTCGGTGACGATTTCTGCCGACAAGGACGCGCAGTACGGCCGGGTTATCGGGCTGATGGCACTGCTTAAAGAAGCCAATTTTGACAAAGTCGGATTAAAAACCGAAGCAAAGCCTTTGCAGAGGAAGAAAAAGTAACTGATGAAAGAATCCCTGTATAAATCGCTGGCGCTGCATGTGGTCGTCTTTTTGCTGATTATCATTGATCTGCCTTTTTCGTGGTTTCATAAACCGGTTATCAGTCAGGTGCCGATTATCGTCGATTTAAATCAGGTTAAAATTTCGGAAATGACTAATCTTCCCGCCAAAGCCAAATTCGGCAAGGAGGATAAAAAGGCCAGTACCATTAAGCGCAAAGTTGAAGAAAAATATACGCAGGAAGATAAAAAAGCGCCGCCGGTGCCCGACAACAAGCCGGTAAAAAAAGAAGTTAAAGAACCGGCGAAAGAAGAAGCCGCGCCGACCCCGCCGAAAAAAGATTTTCTGGTTGCGCCGCAACCCAAAAAACCGGCCGTTCCCAAACAGAAAACCGAGAAAACCAAACCGGCTCCCAAACCCGAAGCGCCGAAAAAGGCCGCAAAGCCGCAGGATAAAAAAGCGCCGACTTTGGCTAATCCGCTGAAGAGTCTGCTGGCGTCAGTCGATGCGTTGGAAAAGAATCTCGGCGAAATTGATGAAGAAGCGACGATTAAAGAAGGGACAACCGTCAACAATACCGGCATTGAAGGCGGTGTCGGCGGCTCTTATTTCAGCGAACTCTCGATTTCTGAAACCGACGCTATTGCCGGGCGTTTGCGCGCCTGTTGGAATCTTGACCCCGGCGCCATGGGGATTCAGGATATGATTGTCAGTATCCGGGTTCTGCTCGGTTCCGACGGGGCAATCCGCGAAGTGAAAATTCTTGACAATGACCGTTACAACAGCGACGCACATTTCCGCTCGGTTGCCGACAGCGCCCGCCGCGCCGTCTACATTTGTTCCGATGTTTACAAAATTTTCCCCGAAAAATATGCCGATCGCTATGATATGTGGAAAGAGATGTTGCTGAGGTTTAATCCGATGTCGGGTCAAATCATGTAAAAAATCCCGCTCTGTGGCTGTCTGATACAGAAACTTCATGATAAAATTTTAATAGTGTCATTATTTCGATTTTTTCTTTTTCTGTCATGCTCTGATCAAGTCAGAGAGTGACGGTATGCGGGCTGCTGCTCCGGTCAAGCCCGGAATGACAATAAAGAATCGCGCCGGAGAATAAAGCTCCGGACACCGCCGATTATCCGCGTTTATTGACGGTCAACGGCTAAACAGGGAAAAACGGAAGAAGTTTAGAGCGAACCCTTTTTGACCCGCTGGCGGGTGACAATGGCATTAATATGGTCAAATTCTTCAAAGGAATGATAGGCATAATCCAGACTGTTTTTATCACTGTAAAATACTTTATTGGCCAGTGACTGAATCGCATTGTCAATCCGGCGGAAAGCCGCATTATAGTCCTCGTTGTAATTGTTTTTGGATTTTTTCTTGACAATCTGGTGATAAGCGGAAATGACTTTGGCGGTTTCATCGGCAGAATTGGCATAGCCCTTGCTTTCGAAGTCGTGCATAATCTGCGCCGTCGTCTGATAAAAGCATTTGTTTGTCAAAATGCTGCGTTGCTTTTTATTGTTACTATCAATAATCATGATATAACACCTGCATATTTCATTCCGTAACAATTATGTAACATGCTTTTTCTCAAAATGCAAGTGCCGCCGCTAAAAAATTAACATCTTTGCTTTCTTCCGAAAACAGGGCTGAACGCCGCTTACGGGCGGACGGTTTGTAAAAAAAGCCCCGCTTGAATCATCAAACGGGGCGGGACGTTCAAACCCTGAAAATTTAATCAACGTTTCCGAACGGGTTGATAACTTTTTCTTCCTGAGTTGCCTTCAGATTAAACAGATTCAGGAAGACGGCCGAAACATAAATCGAAGAATAAGTTCCGATAATTACCCCCCACAGAATTGTGAAAGAGAAACTTCTCAGCGTATCGCCGCCGAAAATAAACAGGGCAATTGCGGCCAGCAAAGTCGTCATGCCGGTCAATAAGGTTCTTGAGAAAATATCATTGATACTTTTATTCAGAAGCTCATATTGCGGCATTGATTTATATTTGCGCAGATTCTCGCGGATACGGTCATAGGTCACCACCGTATCGTTGACCGAATAGCCGGCCAGGGTTAAAATCGCGGCAATCGTCGTCAGGCTGAAATCCATTCCGAAAGCCGAGAGCAGCCCGACGGTGACGACCAGGTCATGAACCAGGCCGAGCATTGCCCCCAGTGCAAACTGCCATTCAAAACGAACCCAGATATAAAGGGTAATGCCGAGAACCGCAATAACCGAAGCGATAACGCCGGCTTTTTTCAGCTCATCGCCGACCTGCGGCCCGACCAGCTCGATTTTATTATATTGCACGTCGCTGCCGATGATTTCTTTAATCTGCTTAATGGCGGCCATTTGCGATTTTTCATCCATGCCCGAAGCCTGTGCCCGGATCATGACTTCCTTGCCGCTTTCGCCGATAGTCTGCAGATTGATTTCGCCGATATCCACGCCGTCAAGCTTGTTGCGCAGTTCGTCCAGATTAATAACCTGATCGGAAGATATTTCCATCAGAATACCGCCGGAAAAATCAATTCCGTAATTAAAGCCCTTAAATGCCATTGACGCAACGGCCAGTACCATCATCAGAGCCGACAAGGCATAGGTCAGCTTGCGCGCGCCCATAAAATCGATGTTGGTATCTTTTGTAATCCAGTTAAAAATTCTCATTTTATTCGTCTTTCTTCAAATTAAATCGGAAGTTTGGTCGGTTTGTAACGGTTAATCCAGGTCGAAATAATCACCCGGGTAACGGTAACCGACGTAAACATTGAGGTCAGAATACCGATTGTCAGCGTAACGGCAAACCCTCTGACCGGACCGGTTCCGAAATAAAACAGAACAAAAGCCGCGACCAAAGTCGTCAGGTTGGAGTCGACAATTGTTCCCCACGCTTCGTTAAAACCGGCGTCCGCGGCGTCGCGGGTTGAACGGCCGGCCTTGACCTCTTCGCGCATGCGCTCAAAAATCAGAACATTGGCGTCAACCGCCATACCGATTGTCAGAATGATACCGGCAATACCGGGCAGCGTCAGGGTCGCCCCCATAAAGCTCAGAGCGCCGAGCATCAGGAACAGATTCATAAATACGGCAATCGTCGTAAAAATGCCGAACAGGCCGTAAGCGGCAATCATAAAGATAACCACGGCAATCAGCCCGATAACCGAAGCGGTAACACCGTCACGGATTGAATCGGCGCCCAGACCCGCGCCGACGGTTCTTTCTTCCAGAACTTCCAGCGGAGCGGGCAATGCGCCGGAACGCAGCAGCAAAGCCAGGTCATTGGCGTCTTTAACCGTAAAATTGCCGCTGATGATGCCGCTGCCGCCGAGAATGGCGGTCTGAATAACCGGAGCCGAAATAACTTCGTTATCCAAAACGATTGCTAAGCGCGAGCCGACATTTTCTTTAGTGACTTCACCGAATTTTTTGCCGCCGACCGTGTCAAACTTAAAGCTGACGACCGGGCTGCCTTCCTGAAAATTCGGTTGGGAGTCAACCAGATGTTCGCCGCCGATAATCGGCTTGCGGGAAATAACATAAGTTTCGCCGCCGACCCCTTTGGCCAGACGCGAGGCCGCCGACAATTTGCCGCGGCGGGCGTCCATGGCGGTTGAATTTTCGTCAACCAGGTGGAAAGACATTTTGGCGGTTTTGCCGAGCAGGGATTTTACATATTCCGGATTCTGCAAACCGGGCAGCTGAACGACGATGCGGTCGGTTCCCTGTCCCTGGATAACCGGCTCCTTGGTTCCCAGTTCGTCAATACGGCGGCGGACGATCTCAATCGACTGGTCGACGATTCTCTTTTTGAGAGCGTTCAGCGCCATTTCATTGTAAGTAATCTCAATTACCCCGTTTCCGGTCTCGGCGACATTCATTTCGTTGTCAAGCTTTTTGAACAATCCCATTGCCTGATTGCGGGCGCTGAGATTATCGATTTTTACGGTGACGGAAGTATCTCCGGCTTTCAAATTCTGATAGCGGATTTTGTTTTCGCGCAGAACCTGGCGGACGGAATCTTCAACCGTTCCCATTCTCTCTTTGAGAACGTCATCGATTTTGACTTCCAAAAGCAGGTTGGAACCGCCCTGCAGGTCGAGGCCCAGATTAACCGGCTGCCACCAGGAGGGCAGGGCTTCTTTGTTTTTAATCAGGTTGGGGATTGCAAAGAAAATGCCGATCAGACATACCAACAAGATTAAAATTATTCTTGTACGGGATAATTTATACATTTCAGTACCTTTTATTTTTTAGATTTTTTATTGGAGTTCGCCGGCTGCGCTTTGAGAGCTTTCATTTCCTCGGCGCTGATAACTTCGCGGAGTGTGCCGCGGTTAACGCTGACTTTAATGCCGTCGGCAATTTCAACCGTCAGATCAACGGGGTCCGAAGCGTCAATCACTTTGGCATTGATGCCGCCGCCGGTGATGACATAATCGCCTTTCTGAACCGCGCGGACTTTTGCTTCATGCTGTTTGATTCTTTTTTGCTGCGGGCGAATGAGCAGCAGATAGAAAATGGCAAAAATCAGTCCCAGCTGTAAAACCGTTCCCTGCCAAGAATTGGCGGCGGTGGCCGTTGTTTCCGCGGCCTGAGCGAAAGCATTGCTGATAAACATTTACTTCTCCTAAATTAATTCGGTTTGCATTTATTATTTATATAGTTTCGTCTGTCTACAATAAGCAAGTCGGCGCAATTAAACAAGTGTTTTTTTCGCGGCGGAAGTTATTTTAAGTATCCGAGCGGGTTAAGGGCTTTTTTGCCGCAGCGGATTTCAAAATGCAGCTGGGGCGAGTTGACGCCGCCGGTGCTGCCGACTGTGGAAATCTTTTCGCCTTTGCGCACTTTCTGTCCCTTTTTAACCAGGATTCTGTCATTATGCGCATAAGCCGTGATCCAGCCGTCATTGTGGCGGATCAGAATCAAATTTCCGAACCCCTTAAGCTCGTTGCCGGCATAGGCGACCGTTCCGGCATCGGCGGCTTTGACAGCCGTTCCCAGCGCCGCCTGAATGTTGATGCCGTCGTTATTGCGTCCTTTGCCGATAGTGCCGAAATTAGAGATAACCTTGCCTTTGACCGGCCAGTCAAACTTGCTCTTGCGATATTTGGAGGGGGCAACATATTTTGCCGGTTTGGTGTTTTGTTTTGGTAACGTTTTGCGGGTTGACGCGGCTTTCGTGTTGGTTTTCTTGGCCGGAGCGGCGGTTTTGGCCGGTGCCGAATAAGAGGCCGGCTGATAGCTGCTGGCCACTACCTGTCCCGGCAGAACCAGCTTCTGGCCGATACGCAGGGCATAAGGCGCGCTCAGATTATTCAGGCGGCTGACGGAACTCATTTCGACATCATAGCGTTTAGAGATATTATATAAGGTGTCGCCTTTGGCAACGACATGATACTTGGCGGTCGGCAGCCGCAGAATCTGGCCGACTTTGAGCGTGTAGGGCGGACGCAGGTTATTACGCTCAATCATTTCGCGGATCGGCACGTCATATTTGCGCGAGATACTGTATAAAGTATCGCCGCGGCGGACTCTGACCGATTCCGGCGTGCTGTTGAAAAAATTGCCGAAGCTGTTAAACAGCTCGATTCGCCCGGAGGAAAAACCGCAGCCGTTCAAAAACAGCAGCAGCGGCAGCACTATGATGAGCAGTCTTCTGTTCATAAACGCTCCGTAAAATCATTACTTCACGGCAGATTAACACCAAGATGATTAATAATTGCTAAATAATGGTGAAATAGAGGTTGCTTTTTTGCGCGATTAATCTTACTTTTATCAGGAAATAAAGGAAGAAAGATGAACAAATCCCAGCCTCAGATTATAGATGAAAGCGGTGATAAATATAAATACGGCTTTGTGACCGAAATTGCCGCCGATACCGCCCCCAAAGGGCTTAACGCCGATATTATCCGTTTTATTTCCGCCAAGAAAAATGAACCGGAATGGCTGTTGGAATTCCGTTTAAAGGCTTTTGAGTTTTGGCAGAAAATGAAAGAGCCCAAATGGGCTAATCTTGAATATCCGCCGATAGATTATCAGGATTTATACTACTATTCGGCGCCCAGGCAGAAAGCTGCCCCCAAGAGCCTCGACGAGGTTGATCCCGAACTGCTTGATACTTATGCCAAACTCGGCATTCCCCTTAAAGAGCAGGAAGTTTTGGCCGGCGTGGTTGCCGTAGACGCGGTTTTTGACAGCGTTTCGGTGGCGACGACCTATCGTCAGAAACTTGCCGAACAGGGGATTATTTTCTGTTCGATTTCCGAGGCGGTTCGCGATCATCCCGATTTGGTAAAGAAGTATCTCGGTTCGGTGGTGCCCTACACCGACAATTATTTTGCCTGCCTCAATTCGGCGGTCTTTACCGACGGTTCTTTTGTTTATATTCCCAAAGGCATTCGCTGCCCGATGGAATTGTCGACCTATTTCCGGATTAATGCCAAAAATACCGGCCAGTTTGAACGCACCCTGATTATTGCCGATGATGAAAGTTATGTCAGCTATCTTGAGGGCTGTACCGCGCCGCAGCGTGATGAAAATCAGCTCCATGCCGCAATTGTCGAAATTGTCGTTTTGAAAAATGCCGAAGTAAAATATTCGACGGTACAGAACTGGTATCCCGGCGACAAAGACGGTAAGGGCGGGGTCTACAACTTTGTGACCAAACGCGCGGCCTGCCGCGGCGATAATGCCAAAATTTCCTGGACGCAGGTTGAAACCGGTTCGGCGATAACCTGGAAATATCCTTCCTGCGTGCTGCAAGGTAATAATTCTGTCGGCGAATTTTATTCGGTTGCGATAACCAACAACCGGCAGCAGGCCGATACCGGCACCAAGATGATTCATATCGGTAAAAATACCCGTTCCAAAATCATTTCCAAAGGTATTTCCGCCGGATTTTCTAACCAGACTTACCGCGGGTTGGTCAGGGTTGCGCCGGGAGCTTCCTGCGCCCGCAATTATTCGCAGTGCGACAGTCTGTTGATCGGCAGAAACTGCGGGTCGCATACCGTCCCTTATATCGAAAACCGCAATAAAAGCGCGCGGATAGAGCATGAGGCCACCACCTCGAAAATCAGCGACGAACAGCTGTTTTACTGCCTGCAGCGCGGCATTGCCCCCGAGGAAGCTGTCAGCCTGATTGTCAACGGCTTTTGTAAAGAGGTTATGCAGCAGCTGCCGATGGAGTTTGCCATTGAAGCGGCAAAATTAATTAATATCAGTCTTGAAGGGAGTGTCGGATAATGGTTAATGAACAAGACTTTTACCGGCTGGCGCTGCAAGTTCACGGAATTGACCGCCAGCAGCTGCAATGCGTTGAAGAAATGGCAGAACTGACCAAAGAGCTGATAAAAAACACTAACCGCCGTTTTGATAATCTGGACGCAATTATTGAAGAAATTGCCGATGTTGAGATTATGCTCGCGCAGCTGAAAATGCATTATAATATTGAAACCGAAGTGGCTGAATCCAAACAGAAGAAATTCATTCGGGTCATGCCCTATTTGCAACAGGAAAAAGCCGCAGGCTGAAAGAGGAAAAAAGAATGAGTACACCGTTGCTGGAAATTGAAGATTTGCAGGCCAGAGTCTGCGACAGGGAAATTATCAAGGGGTTTAACCTGACGATTAACGAAGGCGAAGTTCACGCCGTGATGGGGCCGAACGGCGCCGGAAAATCGACTTTGTCCAATGTTATCTGCGGCAAACCCGGATATGAAGTTACCGGCGGTTCAATTCGTTTCAAAGGCAAAAATCTGCTCGCGCTCAGCCCTGAAGAACGCGCCCGCGAGGGAATCTTTCTCTGCATGCAGTATCCGGTTGAAATTCCCGGCGTCCCGACCGCGACGTTTCTCAAACATGCCGTCAACGCCATTCGCAAACATCATGAACTTCCCGAACTTGATACGATGGAATTTGTCAAAATGCTGCGCGAAGAGGGTAAAAAACTCGGTATTGATAACGAAATGATCAAGCGTCCGGTTAATGTCGGTTTTTCCGGCGGTGAGAAAAAACGTCTGGAAACATTGCAGATGTCGATTTTAAAACCGGCGTTATCGATTTTGGACGAAGCCGATTCCGGTTTGGATATTGACGCTCTGAAAGTCGTGGCCGACGGGGTTAACGCTCTGCGCGACGGACACCGCTCCATGCTGGTGATTACCCATTATCAACGGCTGCTGAACTATATTGTTCCCGATTTCGTACATATTTTCGCCGACGGTCATATCGTAAAATCTGGCGACAAAAATCTGGCGCTGGAATTGGAAGAAAAAGGCTATGCCGAATTTGTGAAAGAGAAATAACCATGGCCGGATTACTGCAAAACAAGCCGCTGCTCTGCGATAATATTCCCTGGGTGGAAGCGCTGCGCCAAAAAGGCCGCCGGGCTTTTGAGGAACAGGGGCTGCCGACCGCCAAAACCGAATATTGGCAATATACCAAACCCCGCGATTTAAATGCCGATGATTTTGTCATGCAGAATTCCGAAGATTATGAATTCCTGACCCGGGATGAACATCATCACTGCGACTGCGGCGGAAATTGCAGCTGTGGTCATCATGATGAAACCGAAGGGATTGACTTAAATAATCGCCTGCTGCCTTTTGACGCTTACTATCTTTATTTTGCCAACGGTATGTTTATTCCGATGTATCCGGCACTTCCCGCCGGTGTTGAGGTTAAGCCGCTGGCCGAAGCTTTAGCCGACGGTGAGGCCAAACCTTACCTCGGCAAGCTGGTCGATATCGAAAAACATCCTTTTGCGGCGCTCAACACCGCCTATCTGGAAGAAGGGGTTTTTCTGCGGATTCAGGCCGGCGTAAAGCTCAATAAGCCGCTGGTCATCTGGAATCATACCGAAGTTGATGACGAAAACGTATTTTATAATTTGCGCCATCTGATTATTTTAGAAACCGGCGCCGAAGCCGAAATTTTTGAATATTCCGATTACTGCGGCGCAGAAAAATCACGTTATTTTGCCAACAGTGTCAATGAGATTTTTTTAAGCGCCGATGCGGTCCTGCGGCATTATAAATTACAGGACGAAGCTTATAAAGCCAATCACGTCGCATTAACGGCGGTTCGCGCCAAAGCCGCGGCCCGTTATCATAATTTCTGTTTTCAGCGCGGCGCCAATATCGGCCGCAATGAAGTGATTGTCAATCTTTGTGAGGAACAGGCCGCTGCCGAAGTTAACGCCGCCTATAAAATGTCAGGCTGGGCCACGCTGGATTTTACGACCGATATCGAACATCTGGCGCCGGCGACTTTTTCCGATCAGCTGGTTAAAGGCGTGGTAGACGGCGATGCCCGCGGCGTTTTTCAGGGAAAAATCGAAATTCATCCTGACTGCGTCGCCACCGAGGGACACCAGCTGCACCGGGCGATTCTGCTGTCCGATACCGCCGAGGTAGATGTCAAGCCGGAGCTGAAAATTTATGCCGACGATGTTAAATGCTCGCATGGCGCGGCCACCGGAGAACTCGACGAGGATCAGTTGTTTTATATGCAGTCGCGCGGCATTGACGTCGACGAAGCGCGTCGGATTCTGGTTGAGGCCTTTCTTGATGACGTTTTGCTGAAAATTGAAAATGAAGCAATCAGAGCTTATGTTAAAAGCCGGGTATAAGGCAGCAATAAGGTAAAAAAATGTATGATGTTTATCAAATCCGCCGGGATTTTCCGGTTTTAAATCAGACCGTTAACGGCAAATACAATGCCTATCTTGATACCGGGGCTTCGGCACAGAAGCCGCGGGCGGTAATTGAAGCCATGCGTCGTATTTATGAAAATGAATACGCCAATGTTCACCGCGGCGCCTATCATTTGTCGGAGCTGATTACCGCCGATTATGAACGGGCGCGCGAAACGGTGCGCGGTTTTATTAATGCCGCCGACAGCCGCGAAATCGTCTTTACCCGCAATGCGACTGAAAGCATTAATCTGGTTGCCGCAGCCTGGGGACGGCAAAATCTCAAGGCCGGTGACGAAATCCTGATTTCCGAAGCCGAACATCATGCCAATCTGGTGCCCTGGCAGCTGCTTTGTGAAGAAAAAGGCTGTAAACTGCAGGTTTTTAAGCTTGCCGAAAACGGCGCTTTCGTTTGGGAAAATTTTGCCGCGCTGCTGAATGATAAGACCAAATTGGTGGCGGTAACCGCAATGTCAAATGTCCTGGGAACGGTCTATCCGGTAAAAGAAATCGCCGCGGCGGCGCATCGGGTCGGGGCCAAAGTTTTGATTGATGCCTGCCAGCTGGCGGTTCATCATAAAATCGACGTCCGCGATATTGACTGCGATTTTCTGGCTTTTTCCGGACATAAGGTCTACGGCCCGACCGGTATCGGCGTTTTATACGGAAAGCTGGATATTCTGCAAACCATGCCGCCTTATCAGTCCGGCGGCGATATGGTTGCCAATGTCACCTTTGCCAAAACCACCTTTGACGAACCGCCGGCGCGTTTTGAGGCCGGAACCCCGGCTTTTGTTCAGGCAATAGGCCTGGGGGCGGCTTTGAATTATATGCAGAATCTCGGTCTTGAGAATATTACGGCTCATGAAACGGAGCTGACCGCTTATGCGATTGAGGCTTTCAAAACGCTGAAAGGTATAACTTTGGTCGGTACGGCGCCGGATAAAGGCGGGGTTTTTGCTTTTAATGTTGACGGCATTCACCCGCAGGATTTGTGTTTTATTCTCGATAAAGAGGGCGTATCGATTCGTACCGGGCATTTCTGCGCCCAGCCGATTGTCAACCGTTTCGGCTATGAGTCGCTGGCCCGCGCTTCTTTGGGGCTTTATTCAACCCGCGAGGATATTGACGCGCTGGTCGCTGCCATTCGCAAAGCTCAGACTTTCTTTTGATGAAATATTGACTTTTAATTTCGCGGCCTTATAAAAAAATAACAAAAGGAGATAACTTTGCAGAACTATTGGTGGCTTCTGGCTCTTGCCCTCAGTCTTTTAACTTCGGCTTATGTCTATGCAAACCAGCTGATTAAAATCAAGGGATCGCTGTTGATGATTTATCGCGGTCTGGGAACCGGTTTGGTTTTGCTGCCGTTTTGTTATTTTTTTGCGCCGATTCATAACTGGGCTTTTTACGGACTGTGTATCGCCCAGGGTTTGGTAATATCTTACGGCGACAACCGGATTCTTAATTCTTCCAAAACTTTCGGCGCCGAAGTAACCAGTCTGATTCATCCGCTCAGTATCTTTTTTATCTTTCTGTTTTGGATTATTCTCCATCCGTCCGAATTTGCCGCTTTTACCGATCACCCGCTGAAATTTGCGCTGATTATCTTCTGCCTGCTCGGCGTTATGCTGGCAATTATCCGTATTCTTCGTGCCCGCGGCAGCAGAAAAGCGCTCGGTTTCTTGCTGGCCGGAATGTTTTGTGAGATTTTTATTGACGTCACCAATAAGGAAACAACTCATCTCGGTGCCGAAAATATCGTTTCGGCCATTTATTACTACACGCTGATAACTTCGCTGGTGGCCGGCAGCTGCAATCTGAGCGCCCACTTCCTGCGTAACCGCGGCTTTTCTGAAATTCTGGCGCTGAAGAATCTGAAATTTGCCTGGTTTTTCGTTTTCTATGCCGCCGTTCACAGCGCGCTCAAAACTTATACGATGTATCTGACGCCGAACCCCGCCTATGTTGCGGCAATCGTTCATGCTTATCCGGTTTGGATTCTGCTGGCCGAAAATATCCGCCAGCGGTTCTGTCCCCGGCAGGGAAGGCGCTTGGTGAAAGTCAGTCCGCTCTGGCTCGGTCTGCTGCTGGTTTCGATTGTCGGTCTGATTTTTGTGGTTGAATAGAGAGGAAAAATGACTGAAGAATTAAACCAAATTCAGGACTATGTTGCCACGGCCGGCGCGCCGAAACCGGCCGAGGAAAAAACCGCCTCCCGCGAAGATGTGGTTGAAGCGTTGAAAACTGTCTCTGACCCCGAAATTATGATTAATATTTATGATATGGGTTTGGTTTATAATATTGATATCAAAGAAAACGGCGACGTTTTTATCGAAATGACCGTTACCGCCCCGACTTGTCCGGTGGCCGGTGTCTTGCCGCAGCAGGCTGCCGACGCTGTGGCGCTGGTCGAAGGAACCGGCCGGGTCGAAGTTAAGATCGTCTGGGAACCGGCCTGGAGTTTTGAACGGATGAGCGACGAAGCCCGCGCAATGATAGAGCTGTTTTAATGAACGAAAATCTGATCGAGATCAAACCGTCTTCCTGTCTGCGGATTAATCTGATGTATGCCGGTATCCGCAATATGTTCCGCCGCGCTTTTTATAAGGAACTGGGGCTGGACAAATGCTATGCCCACCGCGATATGCTGCCTTATCTTGACCGGCTGCAAAAACTGTTAAGCGCCGAAAATCTGATTTTGGAAATCCGCGATTGTTATCGTCCGCTGAAAGTGCAGGCTCTGATGTGGGAATATCTGCCCGATGACCGCTATCTGGCACCGCCGTCCCGCGGCTCCAAACACAACAAAGGCACGGCGGTTGATTGTACCCTGCTTGACGCGGCCGGAAAGGAACTGGAATTTCCGACCGAGGTTGACGGTTATCGTGAAGATTTGATAGATGATTTTCTCGGCGGTAACATGGCGCCGGTTTTACAACATCTTGCCAAAGCCGCGCACGGCTATACGGCGCCGGGACAAGAAACGGCCGCGGCCAACCGCCGCAGGCTCAAAACCCTGATGGAACAGGCCGGTTTCGTCAGCCTTGAAGAAGAATGGTGGCATTACGAACTGCCGAATGCCGGTAATTATCCGTTGATAACGGAGCTTCCCCGATAATCACGGGTCGGACAGGGCGCCGACCCGCAACTATCTCTTTAAAAAAATAAACCCGGCTTGCGGGGCCGGACATTCTTACTTGATAATTCTGATGTTTTTAGCGCATCTGCGATGTTTTTCATCATAAGCCAGATCAAAACTGACCGACTGATTTTGAATTAACCGACAGACGTTTGAACCTGTTACATCTGTAATATGAGCGTAAACATCTCCTTCAATTTCATCCGAAATAATAAAGCCATATCCGGTATTCGCATTAAAGGAGCGAATAGTTCCATAAAACATTAATTATCCTTTCTTTTAAAATTTTAAGATTCAAAAACGTTATTCTTGCAAATAACGAGTGCAAGCATATAAGTATTTTGTCCAAATGTCAACAATTTTTATATAGGCATATAATGTTATGGAGTCGATGCGGCGTTTAACTTTGAACTTATTGAAATTGCAGTGTTTAATTTCTGTCCCTGTGAGGCGGTAACTCCTTTTTGAAAATTATTTTGCACTATGAAAAAACAGAATAAATACCCTCATTACGGCAAATTTTGTTCATTTTGCGAATCCGACTCGATCATAATACAACAAAAAAGTTATTTTCTTGCTTTTAATTAATCGTTTACATTTGTGCAGATATTATAAGAACATCTTTTTTAGCGAGTAAGTAATTTTCATGAATAAACGCGAAGCACAAATATTAAGCGATAAAGTGATAACTTGTTTAATCGCTGAAAGAAAAAAGAAAGGCGTTTCCTGCTACCGCTTGTCTTTAGACACCGGTTTAAGCAAAGGTTCGCTTTCTTATATTGAGAATTTTGAACAAAAGCCGAGTTTATATACATTAATGATCATTGCCGATTATTTACAGGTTGATTTAGGCAAAATTATTTCCGAAGTAATGGATAAGTCGCGTTAAAAAGATATTTTGATAAAAAAGCGCCGCATATTTCGACAATATGCGGCGCTTATATGTTAGCGGAGATTAGTCGTTATCTTTAACTCGGACGATATCGGCGCCGACCCCGCGCAGTTTTTCTTCCAGTTTTTCATAACCGCGGTCAAGGTGATACACACGATTGATGGTTGTTTCGCCTTCGGCAGCCAATCCGGCCAGAATCAGCGCGAAAGAAGCGCGCAGATCGGTAGCCATAACCGGAGCGCCGTAAAGCTTGTCGACACTGCGGACAATGGCCGAAGCATGGCCGTGAACATTAATGTTTGCTCCCATGCGCAAAAGTTCGGGAATATGCATAAAACGGTTTTCAAAAATGGTTTCCGTAATCATGCTGGCACCTTCGGCGGTTAACATCAGAGCCAAAAACTGCGCCTGCAAATCGGTCGGAAACCCCGGGTAATAATCGGTCATTATATCGCGGCCGGTTAATTTTGCATTGCGGGCATCAACAATAATTCCGTTTTCTTTTTCTTCAATTTTAACCCCCATGCTGCGTAGAATGTCTAAAGGCGTCTGCAGCAGTGACGGCTGGGCATTTATCAGCTCGATTCGGCCGCGGGTTATTGCTGCGGCCACGGCATAGGAACCGGCTTCAATACGGTCGGAGATAACCTTATGTATCGCGCCGTGCAGTTCATCAACGCCCTCAATTGTCAGAATAGAGGTGTTGATGCCGCTGATTCTGGCGCCCATCTCATTCAATAAGGTAATCAAATCGCCGACTTCCGGTTCTTTGGCGGCGTTTTCGATAACGGTTGTCCCTTCGGCAAGCGTTGCCGCCATCAGCAGGTTACAAGTGGCGCCGACTGAAGCCAGGCGGAAGATAATATGCGCGCCTTTCAGTTTTCCCTCGCTGGAGGCATAAACATATCCGTTGCGGATTTCAATTTTCGCGCCCATTTTCTCCAGCGCTTCAAGGTGAATGTCCATCGGGCGGGCGCCGATGGCGCAGCCGCCCGGCAGTGACAATTCGACTTTGCCGAATCTGGCCAGCAGGGGGCCGAGCACATAATAAGAGGCGCGCATTTTGCGGACAAAGTCATAAGGCGCTACCAGATTGTCAATATTTTTGCTGCGATAGGAATAGGTTTTGGTTTCGTGCCCGTCAATAAAATCGTTAAAACTGTCGATTTTGGTGCCGAGTTGTTCCAGCAGCGAATTCATGGCGCGGATATCCGAAAGCATCGGCATATTGGTCAGCGTGACGGTATCTTTAGTCAGCAGGCTGGCGCAGATGAGGGGGAGGGCGGCATTTTTGGCGCCGCTGATAAAGATTTTACCGTCGAGAGGTTTTCCGCCGATGATTTTAATTTTATCCATAATATCGAGTCCTTATTTATTATCAATGTTAGAGTCGTGATTTTTCTGAGCGGCCTGCTTCAGTTTCTGCCGTTCTTCTTGTTGTTGTTTGCGTTTTTCCAGATTTTTTTGCAGGGCCTTTGCTTCCTTCTGAAAGCGGATTTCCTGCGGTTTCAGCTTCTTTTCCATTAACTTATCCTCAAAAAATTAAAAAAATATTGAAAATAGCTTAAAACATACTTGATTTTATTTAAATGCTTATGTATGTTTCATTCACAAGCAGCGATTCGGATAGAAAAACTGCGGAAAGAAACCATTATTATGCCGCTATAGCTCAGTGGTAGAGCACACCCTTGGTAAGGGTGGGGTCGTAAGTCCGATTCTTACTAGCGGCACCATTAAAAAAAGCCTCCTTATGGAGGCTTTTTTTAATGGTTGTTCCGAGATTGGAAGCGGACTTACGAAGTAAGTGCGGAGCGGGTAGTTGGTGAAAACGAGTGTTGAACTTAGCGAATAGCTTAGTGAAATACGAAGTTTGAACCGTACGCCGCGAGGAGGACCCGCTTGCGGGAGTACCCATTCTTACTAGCGGCACTATTTCTTAAAAAGCACCGATTATGGTGTTTTTTTGTATGTATTCCAAGCCTTGCAAAGAGTCCGATTTTAGAGATTTTTAATTTGAAGTTTTTGAACAAATTATCGGACTTTTATACCTGAAACCTTGGAAATCTTAGATTTTTAATTTCCAAATCCCAGTCCGATTGTTTATATTTAGAAACTGTGAATTACAAAGAGTTTTGGTTGGAATTTTGAGACATGTTGGTTGCTTTAAATAAACCAGATGACTTATTGTCATTATATTCTTTTAGATAAATGCCAAATTTAAGCAATTGTATTTTTTTATCTTCATCTTTGACTTTGTCGATTTTCTTCAAGCTCTTAAATGATTTCATAATAGCATACTTTTTTGCAGAATGAGCATTGATGTGTATGTTACTACCGTTTTTCTGCTGTAGTTTATTATATTGATTGATAACCTTAATGGTAAACAGGTCTCCAAGCTGTCCCATTTTCATTAAATTTGCAAAATCAGAATATATATCATTTTCAGCAACATCGCCAAAATCTATTATTCCAAGTTTCTTTTTATCAGTATCATAAAGTAGATTATCTTTGATTAAATCATTATGACAGGTTGATTTGATTCTTCCTATATTTATGTCTTTGTCGAAAGCTTCAAAAATGGTATTCATACTATCTTGTATATTTGGTGATAGATGTTTATATATCTTTTCTTTTTCATCGTGATAATTGTTGTTATGAAAGAACGCTGCAGTGTTTGATGAAAATTCACTGCCAGTATTTTGTTTTATATATTGTGAGTGCAGTTGATACATAAACTGTGCTAATGATTTTGCTATACTTGTTTGTTCTTCTTCTGATAATTGATTTAGTTTGGATCTGCTCAGCTCCTTGCCTTTAATTAGAGAGGATAGCATATATTTGCTTCCGACCTCTCCCTGTAACTCAGAGAGCGGAATATTATATGTTCTATCCGTTTTATCAGCTAATTTGGAGGTAATTTCTATCTCTCTTTTGCATTCTTGCTCCCATTTGCTATAATCGCTCATGGCGCAAGTTTTAATAACAAAATCATTTCCAGATAAATCTTGCACGAGAAAACAGGTGGAAGATGTTCCGCTTCCTAGTTCTTTGATTTTTTTATATTTATTTTCCCAAGTATCCATAGACAGAAATCCTGAGTTTTTATGATTATAACATATTATCTATTCGTTTTCATTAATTTTATATTACAAATTTAAGCTATTCTTAAAATTTTCAATTTTTCTGCACAAATCAAGCATACCAATCGCCCCACGAGTCCGATACTCGCACAGTATCGCGCACCATTTCTTAAAAAGCACCTCACGAGGTGCTTTTTTGCTTTATAAACCAAGCTCCCGTCAGGTTCGATACTTAATCAGACTAAATCTCTGTCCGAAAAAATTAATATTTTATTTTTTGTAAATATATGATATTCTTTTTTTTATAGAGGCAAGGAGATTTTTGATGTTAGATGCAAAAGAATTTAATCTGCCAAAGCATTTGAATACACTGGGAAATAAATATTTTCAAAATTTTCCTAAAAATGATCATGTATCAATAACATCAAAAATACTTAAAGAAGAAGGACACTCCGATAACGTATATAACTTAGATGACCTCGCTTGGTGGCCTACAAAAGAAGATATGAAAAAAAGTGTCCTGAAGAAATTCAAGACCCAAACAAGATAAATGTTATAAAAAAATTCTTAAATGATTTTTCCGGTAATGATTCTGCAATTAGCAAAGATTTGAAAAAAATACTTGATAATACGAACTTTACAATAGCCATACGTCCTAAAGATCAGCAACCGAAACCTAATGGGGGTGCCGTATTTAAAAAAGGGAATAATGGCGAAAAAAACGAAGCTGTACTTATGGTTAGCGAAGTTTTATTTGAAGAAGAGAATAAAAATATATTACCCGGATTATTAGCTCATGAAATGGGACACTTTATAGATTTTTATAATCGTCCGCAGGATGATGCTGTAAAATTAAAGTATATGGACGGAGCAGAAACATTTGCTGACGCAATTGGAGTTATAATTGCAAAAAATGCCGGATATGACTGTAATGGTTGGGCAAACTTTCTTCAAACAGAATCTGAAAAGGGGATAAATCCGCCTCATACACATTCTGGCATACACCGAGCAAAAGCTATTTATGAATGCTCTGATGCTTATGACAAGACTAACAAAATACAGCAATTACGAGGTATTTCTTCTGCGGTTAAAACCCCTTGTAAAGCGCAAAAAATAAATCATAATTCTGCCTTACATTTTTATCAAAATAAAAAACAGAGTAGCAGATGATTAAGTTGTCTCCTTGGTTTTCTAAAATCTCGTATATTTTTAGCCTGACACTCACACAATATCGCGCACCATAAAAAAGCTTCCTTATAGAGGCTAACCTCCGGAGCAGATATCTTCAAAATTCGCATCCTTTTTTCATTAGGGGCGAAAGATGAAAAAACCTGTTTCTTATAAAGAAACAGGTTTCTGGAATTTAGACGGCATCTACCTCTTTGATGAAATGCGGCCGGCCAAAACCGATACAGGTTTTATAATTTTTGACCGGCATAACGCTTCGATGTTGGTTCCGACAGTAAACATCAATAACAAATGAGCTTTCTCCACTGTGCCTGATGCGGATATAGTCTGAGCGGCGGCATTTACAATAAGGTGTTGAGCTTAAGGAGATTTTATATACTTGGGTATCTCCGACAAATACAATAAAAGCTTTGTTTCCGCTGCGATAGACAAAAGCAGGATCACAGCGTTCAGCATCCAATCCGATAAATTTAAGACGGATATTGTCAACAGAACCGTAAGCCGGTTTGAGAGTAGCAGCCACTTTGAGCATTAAAACAAAATCCAGCAGTTCTTTGGGGGAGGTGGCAATATATTCCAGCTTTCCGACCTTTTGAACCGGTATAAAATCTTGTTTCGTTTTTCTGAGCAATTTCTTAAATATAATCATAATATCAAAATAATTTATAATTTCAGGGCATTTTAGGAAGAAATCTGCGGCTGTCAAGCAGATAACGGCAAAACTGAACTGCAATTTTTTCCCAAAAACAATAAAACATCATTTAATCAAACATTTACTTTAAGTTAAGAAAAAGCAGATAATATAAGTGCAAGTGAAAATACAGGCGGAAAATAATGAATATTTAAAAGTTACGCTGAGATTTTTAATTCTAAAGGACTTTCATGATATGAAAAAAGAAGCCTCTTTGTCAATTATAGAAGATGTCGCCAATCAAAAGTTCTTAATGATCAGGCATCATCGCGGCATTAATGAAGGGTGTGTCAATTTTCCCGGCGGTAAAAAAGAGCCGGGAGAGACCATGGAAGAATGTGTGGTACGAGAAACTTATGAGGAAACCGGCTTAAAAATAGAAAATCCGGTAAAGGTCGGCTATATTGAGTTTCCTACTAAAAATTTTTACGTCCATGTTTTCAAAAGCACTTGCTTCAGCGGAACAATAAATGAGAAAAAAGACGAAGTAAATGCTTTTTGGGTAGAAAAAGACAAGATACCTTATGAGCAAATGCGCGAAGCCGACCAAAATTTCCTGCCGGAAATCATTGCGGGAAAATATGTCAAACGGCAGTTTATATACGATGATGACTTTCATGTTATTGGGATAATTGATTTATAGATCTCAGGAATATGACAAAACAGTTTGATGCCATAGCATTAAAAACGCCGGCCGGAATGACGGAGGTTGCCTTCTGTGCTGCTCCAGTGATGAAATCGGCTGTGCGTCTGCCAGAGCCGAAATCTGTAAGACAGGAAGCTCTGTAGTTTGGCACAGTTTTCGGAGTATTCCTCGGGAATGGAATTTGGGATTGACCTTTGAATTTGCGGTGAAAGAATACGATACTTTCATTCAGGAGCTGAGAGATGCCTATTGATTCTCTTGCTCAAAGGCGGTGAGATAGGCGATCCATTCCCGCAAACCTTGTTCCCGAAAAAATTCATAAAGAAACTTTACCATTGTCTTATGCCTTTTTTGCGCTTCCGTTCTTCCGGTTTCTGTCTGCATGGCATTCTTTAACTTTAGCAGTTTATCGAAAAAATGGTTAATGCTGTTGTTTTCCTTTCGGTTTAAATCTTTATATTCCTCTGCCGTCAGGTCTTTTTTAGGAAAACAGTCTGCTTCGAACAAGGGTCTTTGCACCCAGGATCCGAATAATACGGCCCGGCAGATTCCGATAGCTCCGATGGCGTCCAGTTTATCGGAATCAAACAAGAGCTTCATCTCGATTGTTTTCAGCCGGGGTTGGCTCCCTGTCGTCGCAAAATCAATAGAAGCTATTGTTTCGATAATTGTATTGACGGCTTTTTCATCTAAACCGAGTTCTCTGAGAAACATCTCGGCTTTATTGCCGCCGGGATTTAATTTGCGGTCGTCGATATCATGAAGCAGCGCGCTCATCTCAACGATAAACTTATCTGCCCGGGGTTCTTTTTTTAATAATGTCTTTGCATTGGCAAAAACCCGTTTAATATGCTCAAAATCGTGACCGGATTTTTCCCCTTGATGCTGCTGCTTGGCAAATTCATATGCTTTGGCGATTAATTCTTTTTCGTTTTTTCTCATAATACCCTTGCTGCGGATTGTTAATATCGGGCATATTATAAAACATTCATTCTCAATAGTAAATGGTACATAATAATGTTTTCCGTAAAAGGCGATTAGATGATAAAAAGCATGTGCTTATTAAAGCCGTTATCTGCAAAGTTTCTTTTCCTGCTGTAACAAAAAAGTAATTTTTATTTAGTCGGAAATATGCTATATTATACAAAAATAAGGGTAATCGGCAATGACGGACGATACAGTTTTAGATGAGCTGAAACAACAGTTTATAAGCAGAGATAAAACGGAAAGAGAAAAATTTTTTTCTGCTGCGTCTCAGGCTGCGGAATTCACTAACAGCCAGCTGTTTTTTTTCAAATTTGCCCAAAACCGATACCGCCTTCACAGCGATGGGGAATTTGACAGGTTGTGCGCTGATATGGAAGCTTGTTTGGGAAAAGAACTGTATACTGAGTTAATGGCTGATTTAACCAGGCTGAGGGATAAAAAGGTACAGGAAATAAAAAATAATGCTCCCGAATTTCTGATGCATATTTCCAATATTTCGCCCCAGGAAATGGGAAAAACCCTAACTCCGAAAAATAATCTCAACCAATTCGGTGAAAAACGGGATAATTTTGTGTTTGCAACGGACAGTGAACTTGAAAGAGATTTTTATGCCCTGAGAGTCAACGATAAAGAAGGCAAAAACATAAATTGGCAAAAACGCGCCAATATTGACGGTAAAGAAAAATATGTTTTTATCATGGAAAAAATAAACAATGACAGCTACACTTATTTTGTCCCCAAAGAAAAATTTTCCCCGGTTGTCTGTTTAGACGGCCGCTGGGATCATGAATGGACAGCCAGCGAAGAGGTGCCGTATTCCGCCTGCGAAAAGAATGATATTGAAGAAATAAAAAACAGAAACATTATTAAAATAGTCGATCGGGATAAATTTTATTCACAAGATGCTGAGTTTTATAGAAAACTGAACAATCCCGATTTGGTTCTT
>CALXTG010000069.1 GCA_944391355.1 uncultured Alphaproteobacteria bacterium | reverse complement strand
TTTGCGGCGGATTTGGCAGAAGTTATCGTTAAACTTCTGCCGCAGCTACCTAAAAATAAGGTAGAAACCTATCATTACAGCAATGAAGGCGTTGCCTCGTGGTATGACTTTGCCAAAGAAATTATGGAACTCTCGGGAATTGACTGCGAAGTTTCGCCGATTGAGAGCAAAGATTATCCGACGGCGGCAAGCCGGCCTTTTTATTCGGTATTGAACAAGGCTAAAATTAAAAAAGATTTTAACATCTCAATTAACCACTGGAAAGAAAGTCTGAAAAAATGTCTAGAAAAACTATCTTAGTAACCGGCGGCGCCGGGTTTATCGGCGCAAATTTTGTTCCTTATTTTGCGGCAAAATATCCTGATTATGATGTCATCAACTTAGATAAACTGACTTATGCCGGTAATTTGGATAACCTGAAAGAATGCAATAACATGCCTAACTATCGCTTTATCCAAGGTGATATCTGCGATGCGGCCTTGATTGATAAACTTTTCAGTGAAAATAACATTCAGGGCGTAATCCATTTTGCGGCGGAATCTCATGTCGATAATTCGATTACCGGTCCCCGGGCTTTCATTGAAACCAATGTCGTCGGAACCTTTACTTTGCTGGATGCCGCACGCCGCACATGGCTGTCTGCGCCTCATCAGGTCAAAGAAGAATATAAAAATGCCCGGTTTCATCATATCTCCACCGATGAGGTCTATGGGTCGCTGGAAAACGACGGCACACTTTTTACCGAAAACACCCCTTATGACCCCAGCTCGCCCTATTCTTCGGCTAAAGCCAGCAGCGATTTAATTGCCAGGGCTTATCATCGCACCTATGGTTTAAATGTGACAATTTCCAACTGTTCCAATAATTATGGTCCTAAACAGCACCCGGAAAAGCTGATTCCGAAGATTATTTCCAATGCTTTGAGCGGGAAAAATATTCCGATTTACGGAGACGGAAAAAATATCCGCGATTGGTTATATGTTCTTGACCACTGTAAAGCCATCGATCTTATTTTCCATACCGGAAAAGCCGGTGAGACTTATAATGTCGGCGGCCGGAACGAACGCAATAATCTCGAAATCGTACATACAATCTGTTCCATTCTTGATAAGAAAATGCCGCGTAAAGACGGTTCCTCTTATAAAGACCTGATTGTTTTTGTCGCCGATCGTCCCGGTCATGACAAACGTTACGCAATTGATGCGACTAAGCTTGAAACTCAGCTGGGCTGGAAAGCAGACGAAAATTTTGATTCCGGCATAATTAAAACCGTAGAATGGTATACAGCTCATTAAGCATAAATCAATAATTTCCCAAATAAAAGCCTCTCAAACGAGAGGCTTTTATTATTTTTTCAATTCATGAGCCGGATTGCCGACAACAGTCATATGCGGCGGTACATCTTTAGTAACAACGGCACCGGCTCCAATCATGGCGCCCTCTCCGATGGTTATTCCGGGACAAAGCGTTGCATTAGCACCGATGGAAGCGCCTTTCTTTACAGTTGTTCGCCAAAAACTGTCCGGATATATTTTTGAACGAGGATGCTTATCATTAGCGAAAGTTACATTGGGTCCGATAAAAACATTATCTTCCAAAGTAATCCCGTCCCAGAGCTGGACACCGCATTTAACCGTGACATTATCACCGATTTTGACATCGTTTTCAATAAATACCTGAGCACAAATATTGCAGTTTTTGCCGATAACGGCGTCTTTTAAAATAACGGAAAATTGCCAGATTTTTGTATCATCGCCTATATTTTTCGATTGAACATCGGCCAATTTGTGAATAAAAACCATCTTATTCCTCCTGAAAGATTGTATCGGCAACATAGAAAGAAAAACGTTCCTGATATTCAAGGATAACGATATCGGGTTTTTCTCTCCGGATAACTTTGGCCATGTCCGGGTAATCCATTAAGGTCCGCCATAATAATACGGTCTGCCCAAAATGCTCGGATAGCACCGGATAAATATTATCAAAGAAAGAATCTCGGATAACCAATAATTTTTGCTTTTTATCAGGCGTAACACATAAAATATCGTCTGCACCGAGATTGATATCAGGGCGTTTGCCGCGCGCTTCGCAGCTGTGCGTCAACGGCCGGTCATATTCCATTGTATAATCCCATTCGCTGCAGGGAACAAGTACGCCTTCGGTTTTAAAATTGTCGCCGCAGGAGCGGTCATGCTTTTCCAGCTTGGTAATTTCCAACGGCTTCTGACCTTGCAAAAATCCCATTTTTTGCAGTTCGGCAAAAAGACGCCGATAGGCAAGATAGCCGCCGTAAGTTGTCCAATGCGTATCGGTTCTTAAAAACAGGCGGTGTTTTTTCTTTTCTTCACGAAACATATCGTTATAGTCAACCGTAACGACGCCTCTGGCTTTCAGAGCTTCTGCCAATTGGTCGGTACGGGTAAACGCCGCTTGTCTTTTCTGATACATGTCGGGCATATATTCCGGATAGATGCGCATTTTATTCGGCGGGAAAGTGACCAGAACTTTAGCTCCGAGTTCCTCAAATTTTCGAATATCCGCCATCAGAATATTCATCAGCTCTTCCAGATGCTCAGGGGTATAAAGATTGGTTCCCAGAAAATCGGCCAGCTGGTCGCTTTTTATTTCGCTTTTGACCGAATTAAAAAACATCCAGTCGTCTTTACCGGTAATAATATATTCGTTAATTCCGAAACGTTTTTTACGCGTTTTGTTATACCGCTTAACCATCTTTTTACGGTTTGGAAAATTATCCTGATAGTACGCGTCAAATTCAGCGGGAAAGTTCAGGCTCAGGCGCTCAGGAAAGCGCGCCGGCATCCGGTTATCGCTTAACGCGCCGTATTTAACCGGAATCAGGCTGCAGCTGAATTTATAACAGATAACCGCCAGAAAATACAATAATGCGGCATATTTAGCAATCGTCCCTAATGTCTGCCAATATTTTTTCATTGCTATTTCTGCTTAAAAATATCATGGGTGATTTTGGCGACCTGTCTTTCCAGATATTCAAGAATGACAACGTCGGGTTTTTCGTTTTTCATGACTTCCTGTACGAGCGGATAATGCCCGTATTTGCGGCCGTAAACCATAGAGTGGGAAAAATGATTCGCGACCAACGGCAGCATGCTGGCGAAGAAAGAATCGCGGATGGCCAGCATTTTATATTTCCGCCCCGGAGCGGTACAGCTGATAATGTCTTCGCGGTCAATATTCTCGCATTTGGACACCAACGGCGCATTAAACGTCATGCTATAATCAATTTCCGTACATTTCTCATTGGTTCCCAACATATTATATAAATCGCCGCAAACCGCCCTGCTCTGTTCGCTGATCTGCGTTATCTCCAAAGGTTTTATATCTTTGAATTTGGGATTTTTGCTGATTTCTTCCATCAGTTTTTTATACCCCAGATAAGCGCCGTAACTGTTCCAGTGCGTATCGGTACGCCAATAAAGCCATTTATCGCCCTTATTTTCCAAGAGATATTGTTTCAGATTCAGAACCTTGACACCGCGTTTCTGCAATTCCTGCGTTACTTGGTCTACGGCCGTAAACGATGCCTGTTTGCCGTTATAGATGTCCGGCATGTACTCGGGATAAACTGTCATTTTATTGGGCGGAAAAACCACATAGACTTCCGCGCCGTATTTTTCAAACTCTTTTATCTGCCCGATAAAGAAGTCGGTAACATCTTTAAGTTTTTCGGGGGTATAGAGGTTCGTTCCCTGAAAATCGGCCACGGAATCGCTGTCACTGTCAACCTTGATCGAATCATAAAAGTACCAGTTGTTTTTGCCTAAAATAACCCGGTCATTGATGCCGAATTTGGAAATGCGCAAACGATTATACTTTTTGATAAAACTTTTTCTTTTCGGAAAATTGTCCTGATAATAGGCTTCGAAATCCGCCGGAAAAGACAGACTCAGACGCGACGGGAAAGGCGTCGGAACCCGGTTCTCGCTCAGTTTTCCGGCTTTAGAAAAAAAGCTGCCGATAAAACACAGAAAAATGAACAGCAGAAAGAACCCGGCGCCGCCGTATTTGCAACAACAATTGATTTTCTTCGAGTCAAGCATTTTTAGAACCTAAAGTAAATAAAGGGATTATACGAACTTCCGGCCAGATAAAGAACACAGAAATAGAACATCAAAATTAACGCGCCGGAACGGGCAAAATTGTAGATGACGGTTTCTTTATACTGTGTCAGTTTGGAAGACGGGAGAATTCCCATCATCAGCACGCCGAGGATCATGGCGGTCATGATTTCTTTATTCCAGACCATTGAGATTATGCCCATGCTCGTATTGCTGTAGTCAAACATGCTGCCGATATAGGTCAGCGCGGTATGTAAATCTTCGATACGGAAGAAGACATAACTGATAAGGACAACGAAAGCGATATAAATATGTCGCAAAATCCGCAGGGGAAGAATTTTTTCAATATTTACCAAGCGTTCAAAGACCAAA
>CALXTG010000068.1 GCA_944391355.1 uncultured Alphaproteobacteria bacterium | reverse complement strand
GCATTAATTATTGCTTTATTATCTCCGACAGCGCCGGTTTCTCCGTCTCCCGAGGTAATGCGGGAAATATCATAACCGTAAACATTCATCCACTCGCCAATAGAAGGCAGATACCAGTTCCCTTGGCCAAAATCTCCGTTCTTATCGGTTCCCGGCGCATAAAACTGCGTCGCCGCATAGGCTGCCAACCCTTGTTTGCCGATCTGATTCACTATTGCCTGAGTATTGCTTTGGCCGTCATATAAGTCGGCATTGCCGTTGACAAGTTTCTGCGCACCAACGCCGCTGACATTTATCCCCATAACATTATCCAGTTTCAGATAAGCGCCGTTCATCACCCGAAGCCCATAAACCTTCTCGCCGCTTGCTTCTATCCGGATATTTTTTATATCTGCCTGCGCTGTGCCGCCGTCAAGCAAAATAACCGCTTCTCCCGAGGCGGACGGCGTATATTTGAGACTGTGGCCGTTTCCGTCGATGCTGACACCGGCGGCGGTAATTTTCAACCCGCGATCAAGGGTTATATCTTCCCCCAAAACCAATTTGGCGCCGGGAACCATTAAGGCTTCTATTTCGGCAGCGCTCATACCGCTTTCGATTACCTGCCAGCCTTCGGCAATAAATTCTTCCAACGGGCGGCTGACGACTGCACCGCCGGTATTGCCGTTACCGGTGAGGTTTTCAATTAAGGCTTGCTCGGCGACAGATTTCATCTGTGCCAGATACGCCGTTGCGCTTTCTATTCCTTCCGAGGCGGCACGAACAGTCTGAATCCCCTGTGACATCGCGTCTAACAGGGCGGTTAAATCGGCGGCTCGATTGTTTAACGATGTAGCGGTGTAATAAGAAGAAGGATTATCAATTGCCGAAGAAACTTTAAGGCCGGTTGCCAGGCGGTTTTGCACAATATCCTGCTGACTTGCAATATTCTGCAAGCTCAACAAGTTGCTGCGCATCGACGCTGTCAGACTTATCGCACTCATTTCCCCCTGTCCTCTATCCTGTCACCCTGAACTTGTTTCGGGGGCTCATGATGGAGATGCTGAACCAAGTTCAGCATGACACAATAAGATTGACCTTTGGAATGACAGTAAAAAAAAGACGCTGTTAACGAAATCCCCGACATTCTCTCGGCCTCTTGTTATTCTGGTTCCCCTATACTGTCATACTCCGACTTAACCTATTCCCTTTACTTGTCATACTCGGGCTTGACCCGAGTATCCAGGTCGATAAATTAGCCTTATTATTTAACCTGGATGTTCGGATCAAGTCCGAACATGACGATAAAAAGAAGTCAAACTATGACAATAAAGATATATTATCATAATTTTCCATTCTAAACAATAGATGTTAATAAAGATTTAGCATAACCTCTTTTTCTGTCTAAAACGATTGAGCGGGGATTTGTAGAAAAAAACCTCCCGGGAGGGAGGTTTTAATTAATCTTTATGACGGAAAGTAATACGGCCTTTAGTCAGGTCGTAAGGGGTCATCTCAATATCAACCTTGTCTCCGACCATAACACGAATGCGGAATTTGCGCATTTTGCCGGCAGTATGGGCGAGGATTTCAACGCCGTTTTCCAGTTTGACCCGAAACATGGCATTGGGGAGCTTTTCAATCACTTCGCCGGTTAATTCCAGCAATTCTTCTTTACTCATCGGATAATCCTTTATTAATTTTTGTTACTTGTTTCTTGTATAAACCGTAATCTTCGCAAAAGTCAAATATTATTTTGCGGAACTTTTGGGAAATTTGACGGTAAAGGTGCTGCCTTTGCCGATTTTACTGCTGACATTGATGCTGCCGCCGAATTTGTTAACGATTGATTTTACAATCGGCAATCCCAGCCCGGTTCCCTTGTTAACATCGTTTTGTCCTTCGGAAAAGAAAGGTTCAAAGATCCGGTTAAGCTTGTCGGCCGCAATTCCGATGCCGTTGTCTTTGACCGAGATGGTAATGGTTTTTCTTGTGCAGTTCAGGCCAAGGTCAAGTTTTCCGCCGCCGGGCATTGCTTTCAAAGCATTGAGCAGGAGGTTGACCATAACCATGCGGAAATCCGGCTCACTGGCGCGAATCAGAGCTTCGGGACAAGTTGAGTTAAAGTTGATGACGGTGCCGCGGTGTTTGGCTTCATAGTCGAGCAGGGCGATAACTTCTTCAATATTGCTCTGGCAGTTGATATCTGTCATCTCCTCGCTGGAAAACTGCGCCAGCTTGAGCAATCGTTCGGGAATGTTAATACTGTTGACAATTTGGTTATGGATCATTTCCATATAATGTTTTTCTTCTTCGTTGCTGTCGGGGTTCTGATAAAATTTATTCAACAGGCCTTCGGTAATCATACGAATTGAACCGAGATTGTTCTTCATTTCGTGAGCAACGGAAGTAGCCAGAAATCCGAGGGAGGAGAGTTTTTGCTGGTGCGAAAATTGAATGTCGTCGCTCAGGTCGCGGATTGATTCGACAATATAAAGCCGTTTCTGATTGTCTTTGTCGGTAAATTTCAGCGGCGCGGCATTGATGGACAGATGCATATCCGGATGCGCGTGAAACTGCTGAATAACTTTGACGCCGCTTTTGCGGTTGTGGCAAATTTCATGCAGCGGGCAGCTCATCAGAGTCTGCGGGCAGGGTTTGTCAAAGTTCTGTGAGCTGGCATAGCATTTTTGACTGATATGCCTGTGGCTGCCGATCTGTTGATAATAAGCGCGATTGGCCATAATGATATTATAATCTTCGTCAATAACGCGAATGCCGTCAGGGATGCTGTCAAGCAAAGACTGCAGAAAAGCCTCGGTGCTTTTGATCTCGGCAATGTTCTTTTCGAGCTTGTCCAGCATCTGGTTGAAAATGACGGTCAGTTTGTCAAACTCATCGGGCATTGAACTGGCGGTTTGCGGAATTCTGACGTTTAGGTTTCCGGCTGCCACGTTGTTACTGACTTCGGTAAGGCGCTTAATCGGTGTCAGAACCCAGCGGCGCATCAGGCTCCACAAAAACCAAATTGAGGCGGCAATCAGAATCGAACTGTAACCGATTATCTGAAAGCCTTCTTTCAGGGCGGCATAGCGTTTGTCATAGTTTTTGATGGTTTCGTCAATTTGTTTTTTCTGCCGGGACCATTCGTCAAGTTTGTTTTCTTCCATGTTGGCGGTAAATAACATGTTTTTTATTTCCCTGGTGGGCTTGAAACTCGGATTTTCAGTGACTATCTTACGGAGTTCTTTGCGTAATGTGATGTTTTCGTATAAGAGCTCCAGATATTGTTGGTTGCGGGTGAAAACTGATTGTTGCTCCTCTTCGAGTTTTTTTCCGTAAGCCAGATAGAAGGTATAAATAAACAGAAGAGCCGTGAAAATAAAGAAAACGGCAATCGAATAAATGAATTTTTTATTTAAACTTACAAACATGGGACCCGCCTTGCGATGCTTATTATCCGTATGAACGCTGAAACGTTAGCTATTAATTAACCAAGTGGTTCTATAGTATTAATCTCAGTATAAGGATAAATTGTGAAGAAATGATGAAACAGAACAGTAAATTTGAGCAAATGAGCGAAATTTCCGAAGAATTTCAGGAAGATCTGAATTATTGGAATGATGAAAAAGTTGCTTTTATCAAAAGAGATGTTTTTGAGGGAAAAAATATGTGGCTGATTTACGGCGCAGACGGACTGAAAATTGCTGCGACCGATGACCGCGACTTTGCGTTTGTTGTTGCCAGGCAAAATGATTTGACACCATGCAGCGTCCACTGAGAAGGCCTGAGAGTTTATAAAAAACCCGGATTTTGTTAATCCGGGTTTTTTATTGTTTCAGAAGATTTAGTCCTGATTATTCAGTAAAGCGTATATATCTTCGGCGGAGTCAATCTGCCGTAATTTTTTGCAAGTCGATTCATCTTTAAGAATTCTCGAAACCTGAGCCAGGGCAGTCAGATGATCGGCGCCGCTGCCTTCGGGAGACAGCAGGACAAAAACCAGATCAACGGGTTTACCGTCAATAGACTCAAAATCGATCGGCGTATTGAGTTTGGCAAAAATACCGTAAACTTTTTTAAGTTCGGGAATTCTTGCGTGCGGTAAAGCCGTTCCGCTTCCAAAACCGGTCGAACCGAGATTTTCACGTTCAAGCAGCGTGTCAAAAACGGTTCTTTCGTTGATACCGGTAATTTCGGCGGCTTTAACGGATAAATCCTGCAAGAGTTGTCTTTTGTTATTGGCTTTTAAGCCGACAACAACCGAATCTCCGGCCATTATTTCTGAAATTTTCATTTAATTTGCCTTGTTTTTATTAAAACTATTTGTCGGCTTTCGGCTCAACCCAACCGATATTTCCGTCTTTACGGCGATATACCATGCTGAGATGATTGTTAGCCGAGTTGCGGAACATCTGGGCGCATTCGTCGTTCAGATCCATGAACATGACTGCCTCACTGACCGTGCAAACCGGAACATTGGCTTCAAGTTCGGCAATCGTCAAAGGAGCTTCGGGAATATCGATTTCTTCCTGATTTTCGTCAATGCTGAAAACAGCTTCGTTTGCCAGTTCTGCCAGACCGAGTTTGCCTTTATGATCGTTCAGTTTGGTTTTATGACGGCGCAGGCGGGTAGCGATGTGCGCGTTAGCATTGTCAAAAGCCGAGTAGGGGTCGCCGGCGGTGCCGACGCTGTTTAAAACAATATTCTTGGCAGGATGAACCGAAACATCGGCAACAAAGTCTTCTCCTTCTTTAGAGAAAGAAACCGTGCAGCTGATCGGCGCGGTAAAATATTTGTTGACCGAATTAAGGACGTTTTCTTCAACGTGAGAACGCAGTCTGTCCCCGACGTCAACCTGTTTTCCTGTTACTGTAATTTTCATAATTCTTCCTTGCAAAAATAAATTAATTTTCCTTGAACCCCTATAATATATTTCAATTTTACAGAGATAGCAATCGGAGAATGAGATAATACTAAAATTGTTAAAAAGTCAACCCCTAAAAATCCCGCTCTGTGGTCGTCTAATACAGAAATTTCGGAGAAAATTTTTAGTCACCTACTAATTTGTAGGCTCAAAAAATTTTCTCCTTATTTC
>CALXTG010000067.1 GCA_944391355.1 uncultured Alphaproteobacteria bacterium | reverse complement strand
GTATTTATCGGCGACGGCACCCGCCGCCGGGCCGTTCTGGCTTTCCGCAGACGTAAAGGAAAATTGCAGTTCGGATTTAACCGCAGCCGCAGTGACGAAATAATGGATATTGAACACTGTCCGCTTTTAACGCCGCGGCTGAACCGGGTTTTGCCGGATATCCGCCGCTTGCTTGAAGCTTTGACTGCGATAACCGTTTCGACCCGGGTGGGCCGTAAAATCGAAACCCGCCGGCTGTCCGGCGGAGACGTCGCCGTTACCGAAGCCGTCAACGGTATAGATTTGCTGCTCGATTTATCGCAGGATTTATCTCTTGAACATCGGATGACGATTTTTGAGATGGTTTCTGCTTTTTCCGATATTATCCGCGTTTCTTTTCGCAGCCGTCCCGAAATGCTGCCCGAACCGGTCATTGAAAAAACCGCGCCTTATATAGATATTGCCGGTTATCAGGTATTTATTCCCGCCGGAACTTTCCTTCAGCCGTCTTTTGAAGGAGAACGGGCGTTGACCGGCCTGGTAATGAAATATGCCGAAGGCTGCCGCGGCAAAATTGCCGATTTATTCTGCGGGGTCGGGACTTTTTCTTACCCTCTGTCCCGTTTGCCCGGGGTTAAAATTACCGCAGTCGATTCCTCTCCGGCCCTGTTGGAGGGCTTTCGCCGTTCATTAAATAAAAATCAGATTTCTAATATCGAAATTGTTGAGAAAAACCTGTTTAAATATCCGTTGGATACCCGGGAATTATCGGCCTTTGAACTGGTTGTTTTCGATCCGCCCCGCGCCGGCGCCGAGGCGCAGGTTAAAAATCTGGCGGCTTTGCCTATTGCGGCTCGTCCGGCGCGTTTGATCGCCGTTTCCTGCAATCCGGAAAGCTTTGTCCGCGATGCCCGTATTTTGCGGGAAGCCGGGTATATTCTGCGGGAAGTGACGTTGGTCGACCAGTTTACCTATTCTGAGCACAGCGAAGTTGTCGCCTTGTTTACAAACCCGGAGAACTGATTTATAGTTGAGGCAAAGGAAACCTGCGATGTTAAAAAAAATTATGCTCTTGGGCTTTTGCGGCTTTCTGGCCGGCTGTATGAGCGAATTTAATTCCGGCATACTCTGTCCCCGGGTCGAAATCCCCCGTGAAACCGCCTATCTGACCCAGATTGTGCGTTATAAAGACCAGTTTCAGATCGAACTGACCGGTTATACCGGTTATTGCTGGTTTGATAAAAGAGTGAACCGCAACAAAGCCTCCCTGACGCCTGAATTTGTTGTCCGCCGCCTGCGTCCCAGCCCTGACACGTCGGTTGATTTCAGCTATTATACCGAAACCCTGCAGGGGCCGCCGGAATATCTCGGCCGCCGCACTTATTTTGAGACGGTTGATATTGCTGCCGCCGAAACCGAAAAGAAATTCAGCGGCCGGACAATTGAACTGAAAGTGCCCGATTTTGAAGAATATAAATTCACCATTGAATTAGGGTTGGTTTTAAGCCCTGAGGAGCTTAAATATAACCGGCGGACTTTTGATGTTAATTATGATTATTTGGAGGAGTAAAAGCTCATGTCACAAGATTTGCAAAAAATGGCCGACGCCATTCGTTTTTTAAGCGCCGATGCAATTGAAAAAGCCAAATCCGGCCATCCGGGCATGCCTCTGGGCATGGCCGATGTCGCCGCGGTGCTCTTCTCCAAAATTATCAAAGTCAATCCGGCCGATCCGCGCTGGTTCGCCCGGGATCGTTTTGTATTGTCCGCCGGCCACGGTTCAATGCTGCTTTATTCACTGTTTTATCTGCTCGGATATAATGACATCTCGCTTGAAGACCTTAAAAATTTCCGGCAGCTGAATGCCAAAACCGCCGGTCATCCCGAATATGGCCATTTGGGCGGAATTGATATGACCACCGGCCCGCTCGGTCAGGGAATTTCCACTGCGGTGGGCATGGCGCTGGCCGAAAGAATTTGTACCGCCAAATATGACGAACCGCTTTGCGGGCATTATACCTATGTTATCGCCGGCGACGGCTGTTTAATGGAAGGTGTTTCCGAAGAAGCCGTTGCTTTGGCCGGACATCTCGG
Organism: uncultured Alphaproteobacteria bacterium; assembly: GCA_944391355.1. GTDB lineage: Bacteria > Pseudomonadota > Alphaproteobacteria > RF32 > CAG-239 > CALXWF01. The sequence goes on along the minus strand of CALXTG010000067.1, from coordinate 13,003 downwards.
TTTAAATAAACTGATTGTTCTCTGGGATAACAATAATATTACCATCGACGGCAAAGTCAGCGTTGCCTCTTCAACCGACCAGTTAAGCCGTTTTGCGGCTAACGGCTGGAATACCCTCGATATTGACGGGCATAACCATGAAGAAATCGAAGCTGCGTTGCTGAAAGCCCGTAACTCGGACAAACCGACCCTGATTTCCTGCCGCACGCAGATCGGTTTTGGCGCGCCGGCCAAATGCGGAACGCCGAAATGCCACGGTTCGCCGCTCGGCGCCGAAGAGCTGGCCGCCATGCGCAAAAATCTGCAGTGGGATTACGCGCCTTTCGAAATTCCGGCGGATATTCTTGATGCCTGGCGTCAGGCCGGACAGCGCAGTATAGCCGCCTATAATTCCTGGCAGCAGCTGGCGGCGGCTGCCGGTCCCGAATTTACCGCCTTTATCAATACCATGCTGCCTTCGGGATGGAATGCCGATTTGAAAGCGCTGCTGGAAAATCAGCTGAAGGAAAAAACGCCGCTTGCCACCCGCAAAGCCTCGCAGCTCTGTCTGGAAGCCATCGTTCCCAATATTCCCGAAATCGTCGGCGGTTCGGCGGATCTGGCCGCCGCCAATTATACGACCGTGGCCGCGATGAAGCCGATTCAGAAAAATGCTTACAACGGCAATCAGATTTTTTACGGTATCCGCGAACATGCGATGGGCGCGGTAATGAACGGCCTGGCGCTGCACGGCGGAATTATTCCCTTCGGCGGCACTTTTCTGGTCTTTTCCGATTATATGCGTCCGGCCATGCGTCTGGCGGCCTTGATGGGTATTCGGGTGATTTATGTGCTGACGCACGATTCTATCGGCGTCGGCGAAGACGGCCCGACCCACCAGCCGATTGAGCATCTGGCCTCTTTCCGCGCCATGCCCAATATTCTGACTTTCCGCCCCTGTGATATTGTCGAAACCGCCGAGGCCTGGGAAATTGCCTTAACCCGCGAGCATACGCCTTCGTTGCTGGCGCTGAGCCGTCAGAACCTGCCTCTGCTGCGTGTTTCCGCCGCTGAAAATCTGACCGCCCGCGGCGCTTATGTTATCTCGGATGTCAGCAATGGTAAACCACGTCAGGCCACTTTGCTGGCGACAGGCTCCGAAGTCTCTTTGGCGGTGGAAGCCCAAAAACAGCTGCGCGAAAAGGGAATAGAAGTCGCGGTTGTCTCCATGCCCTGTACCGAGCTGTTTGATGAACAGAGCCCCGCCTATCAGGAACAGGTTTTAGGCGCCGCGCCGCGTATTGCCGTAGAAGCGGCTTCCAAATTCGGCTGGGAAAAATATGTCGGCCTTAACGGCGATATTATCGGCATGGATGGTTTCGGGGCTTCCGCGCCGGCTGCCGAACTGTATAAATATTTTGGGATAACTGTTGAAGAAATTGTCGACAGTGTCAAAAATTGTATAAAGTAAAGCTAAACAGTTAAGGAGACTGAAATGGAAGAAGGAATTTTTGCTTATACGGATATTATTGCTTATTTTGCCGGTCTGTTTATTGCCATTGCGTTTATTCCGCAGGCGATGAAGACTTACAAAACCCGCAATATTGAAAGCTTGTCGCTGGCCAGCTTTATTATCCTGATTATGGGAACTTTCGGCATGACAATCTATGCCGCGCTGATGCAGCAGTATGACGTGGTTATTTTCAACCTCATCAGTTTGTTGTTTGACGTGCTTATTCTGTACGCAATCCTGCGTTTCGGCAAAAAGATTGCCGAATAATAAAAAAGGCGCCGCAAGGCGCTTTTTTTAATAAAAGTAATAGGCCAGCAGAATGGCGGCGGTAATGCCGGCAAAATCTGCCAGCAGCGCGCAGGGCAGGGCTTCTTTGACTTTGGTAATTTTTACCGCGCCGAAATAAACCGCCAGCACATAGAAAGTTGTTTCGGTAGACCCTTGGACAATTGAGGCGACAAAACCCTGAAAACTGTCGGCGCCGTAGTTGCTGAGCGTTTCAATCATCATTGCCCGCGCCCCGCTTCCCGATAACGGTTTCATGATAGCCGTCGGCAGGGCGGCGACAAAATCGGTATTCAGCCCCAGCAGTTCAAATCCGCGGCCGAACCCCCAGACGACGAAATCCAGCACCCCGGAAGCCCGCAATACGCCGATGGCAACCAGCATTGCCACCAGATAGGGGATAATCCGCACCGCAATGTCAAAACCTTCTTTGGCGCCCTGAATAAAAGTGTCATAGACATTCACTTTTTTATAAAGGCCGGCAATGATAAAAACCACGATGACCGCGCAAAGAATAAAATTGCCGCAGGCCGAAGAAACCGCCAACCTTTCGCTTTCCGGCAGCCGGCTGAAATAGAGGGCGACCAGCAGAATAAACAAGGCAAAACCGCCGAGATAGGCCAGAACCGTGCGGTTAAAAATATTCAGTTTCTGCACCCAGGCAACACTGAAAAAACCGACCAACGTTGAGGTCGACGTCGCCAGCAAAATCGGCAGAAAAACCGCCGCCGGATTACTTGACCCCAGCTCGGAACGGTACATTAAAATCGTGATCGGTATCAGGGTAACGATAGAAGCGTTTAAGACCATAAATAAAATTTGCGCGTCGGAAGCAGTGTCTTTGCTGGGATTAAGGGTTTGCAGCTGTTCCATGGCTTTAAGCCCCATCGGCGTTGCGGCGTTGTCCAGCCCCAGGACATTGGCGGCGATATTCATCACCATTGATCCCAGTGCCGGGTGATTTTCCGGTATGCCGGGCATGATTTTGCGAAACAGCGGATAAAGCGCTTTGGCCAGCAATTGGGTCAGCCCCGAAACCTCGGCAATTTTCAGAAGTCCCAGCCACAGGCAGAGAATGCCGGTCAGGTTAATCGCAATCGTAAAAGCGCTTTTGGCGGTGGCAAAAACGGCCGTTACCATCTCCGCCCAGATTGCGCCGTTGCCGATTATCAGCCCCTGATAGGCCGCCGCCAGAAATCCGGCAATAAAAAATCCCGTCCAGATAAAATTCAGCATTATTTTTTCTCCTCCGGAAGTTTCAAAAAGCCCGAGGTCTGCATATTATAAAATTCGGCATAAACGCCGTTTTGGCCGATTAGTTCGCCGTGAGAACCTTCTTCGATGATTTTGCCTTTGTCCATAATCACCAGCTTGTCCATTTCCTTTAAGGTCGACAGGCGGTGGGCAATAGCAATGACGGTTTTGCCGCGCATGAGTTTTTTCAGCGATTCCTGAATATATTTTTCGCTCTCGCTGTCGAGAGCCGAGGTCGCTTCGTCGAGAATTAAAATCGGGGCATTTTTCAAAATCGCCCGGGCAATGGCAATCCGCTGCCTTTCGCCGCCCGACAGCATGACCCCGCGCTCGCCGACTTTGCTGTCATAACCGTTGGGCAGCTCGCGGATAAAATTGTCGCAATAAGCCTGCCTGGCCGCGGCAAAGACTTCCTCGTCCGTTGCCCGCAGATTGCCGTAACGGATATTTTCGATAATTGTCCGGTTAAACAGGCTGGGATCCTGCGGAATCAGGGCAATCTGCCGCCGCAGGCTGTCCTGGGATGCTTCGGCGATATTCTGCCCGTCGATACAGACAGCGCCTTTCTGAATGTCATAATAGCGCGAGAGCAGTTTAATCAGCGTCGATTTGCCCGAACCGGATAGTCCCACCAGCGCGACTTTTTCGCCGGCGTTAATCTCCAGATTAAAATCCTTAAACAGCGGTTTGCTGTTTTTATAATGATAAGTCACGTCGCAGAAAGAAACCGCGCCTTTAACCGTCTTCAGGTCTTTGGCGCCGGGTTTGTCAACCACGTCGCAGGGTTTGGCCAGCAGTTTCAGGCCGTCCTTAATTCCGCCGTAAAGCTTAAAAAACTGCAAAAAAGTCATCGACAGCTGATTATACATATTGGCCAGCAGCAGAATCAGCGACTGAATCAGCACATAATCGCCGACATTAATCAGCCCCTTATACCAGTACCATAAAGGCAGGGCGTAGAAAACAGCCTGCAGCAGCGAACGAACCAGACCCTGAACAATAAACAGAATGCCGAATTGTTTTGTTTCGCGCCGATCGGCCAGCGCAGCTTTTTTGACCCCCTGAAAATAAATCTTCTTCTCATGAAAATAATTGCTGAAATTCTTTACCAGAGAAGCATTGGTAATACTGTCGACCAAAATCCCGTTGGCTTCCGAAGCCAGTTTGGCCCGGGTTTCGGAATAAGGCGAAATCCTGACGCTGAGACGATATAGGATATAAATCAGCAGAAAATTCAGCGCCAGCATCAGCAAGGCCAGAGAAAAACTGATTTTCCAGATAAAGACGAAACTGATAATCAGGGCGATGGTCGGCGTGATGACTCCCCACAACAGCAGAAAATAAATATTGTAACTGTTGTCGATGATGGTTTTGATTTTCCCCGAGATATTGCCGGCCATTTCTTCGGCAAAAAAGGCCGTGGAATGCTGATGGGCATACTGAAACAGATCTTTGGAAACCCGGCTGAAATAAACCGGCATGTAGCGGGCTTCGACAAAGATCATAATATTAAGCAGCAGCCCTTTGGCAAACAGGCATAAAATCGCCCAGGCAGCCAGCGCCGCGGCATTAGAGAGCAGATTTCCCCTGTCGCCGCTGCCGGAAAGGACATTAACGATTTCCGCCCCGTAAAACATTGCCAGACGGGTAAAAAATTCTCCCAGAACGACCGCCGACAAAACGCTGAAAAACAGAATTTTCAGTTTTGACAGATAGTTCCAGAGAAATATCCAGACATTGGTCGTCATGTTAAAATTCGTTGTTTTTTTTCTTGCGTTGTTTGAGCTTGGTCAGTTTGTCGCTGACGATTGAAGTGTCGCGTCCCGATTTGGCCAGGCGTTCGTACATCCGTTCGATTTCTTTTTCCAGATAAGCCTTTTCGATTTCGTTGGCCAGTTCCTGCCGCTCTTCGGCCGAGCCGTGCAGGCTGATGTTTTCCATTTCGGCGATAATATGCTCGACAAAAATGGTATTATCGACTTTTTTCTTTACAAAATAAGGCAGTTCATAAATCAGCTGGCGGACGGCGGCATAAACTTCGGCGCCGGTCTTGCCTTTTTTATAGCGCAGCTTCAGCAGCCGGAACACAATGCCCATTTCCTTGCTGTCATCGACAATAATAAACGGCACCGGATCGGCAAACCCTTCGGCGGCAATATTTTTCAGATATTCGACCAGATGATGAAAATAACCGTTGATATTAAACAGAATAAACGGTTTGATTTGCAGAAAACCGTCCTGCATTGCCACGCAGTCATAGGCCAGCTCGTCCAAAGTGCCGACCCCGCCGGGAGCAAACACCACAAAATCGGCGTCGAGCAGTTTTTGTTTGCGTTCTTCCAGCGTTGAAGCGAATTTGACATGAATCTGTTTGATAAGTTCATCATCTTGCGGATAAAGGTCATAATAGGCTTTGGTTGTCACGGCCTGCACCGGGGAATCTTCAATTGCGCACTGCTTTTTGTTCCAGCCGTCAAACACCCCGCGCGCCACCGCGCCCATAATTCCCGAATTGGATAAGCCGAAATCGAGCTTAAAATCCATTTTGATAATCTGTTTGCCGAGATTATAAGCTTCGTCCACATAAACGGCGTCATTGCCCGAGCGCGAGCCGCCGGCGACAAAAACCCGCAGTCCCGCCTCGCGGTTCTGTTCGATAAAAGAGTCGACGACTTCGCCGATATCCGTGCTGTTGCATAATTTGTCCATTCTAAATCTCCGCAATATCCCCTTGAGCCTGTTTGGCATAAAATTCGTCGCAGAATTCCGGCAGCCGGTCTTCGGCGATAGCCTGGCGCAGTCCGGCCGTCAGCCGCTGATAATAACGGATATTGTGCCAGGTCAGCAGCATAACGGCCAAAACTTCGTTGCATTTCTGCAAATGGTGAATATAAGCCCGCGAATAGTTTTTGCACAGAGGGCAGTCGCATTCCGCTTCCAAAGGTCTGGGGTCTTCGCGGTGGCGGGCGTTGCGGATATTGACCGGCCCGTAAGCGGTAAAGGCCTGCGCCGTCCGTCCGGAACGGGTCGGCATAACGCAGTCAAACATGTCAACCCCGCGCAAAACCGCGCCGACAATATCGTCGGGACGTCCGACCCCCATCAGGTAGCGGGGCTTGTCCTCGGGCAGCATGCCCGGCGCGTAATCCAAAACTTTAAACATGGCTTCCTGGCCTTCGCCGACTGCCAGTCCGCCGATGGCATAACCGTCAAAACCGATTTCGCTGAGCTTCTCGGCCGAAAACCGTCGCAAGTCTTCAAAAACGCTGCCCTGCTGAATGCCGAAAATGCCGTAACCGTCGCGGTCGATAAAAGCATCGCGGCTGCGTCTGGCCCAGCGCATTGACATTTCCATTGATTTTTTAGCCTGCTCGTAAGTGGCGGGGAAGGGCGTGCATTCGTCCAGCGCCATTGTAATGTTTGAATCCAGCTTATATTGAATTTCCATAGATTTTTCGGGGCTGAGAAAATGTTTGCTGCCGTCAACGTGCGAGCTGAAAGTCACGCCGTCTTCGCTGAGTTTGCGCAGCCCGGTCAGGCTCATGACCTGAAATCCGCCGGAATCCGTCAAAATCGGCTTATCCCAGTTCATAAACTTATGCAGGCCGCCCATTTTCTGCACCAGATCGGCGCCCGGCCGCAGCATCAGGTGATAAGTATTGCCGAGCAGAATTTCCGCCCCGGTAGCCGCCACCGATTCCGGCATCATCGCCTTAACCGTGCCGCAGGTGCCGACCGGCATAAAAGCCGGCGTATTGACAATTCCGTGTTTGGTATAAAGTTTACCCAGGCGGCTTTTGCCGCTTTTTTTGATTATTTCGTATTTTAACGCCATTTTCTTTCTCTGAATTTATTTCTTTGCCGAAGATAATGCACTGAAAACGAGCCTTTGGCAAGCATTAAAATTGGGGCTGGAAAGCCTTGAAATTTTGTGCTATGATAAAGCAGTTTTGCCAGGGTGGAGGAACGTAAGGTGCGGCAGCAGAAACTACAGGAAATTATCAGCCGGCTGATAGAGCAGGCGGCCAATGTCAATGTTGAATGCGAATTTCCGCTTGCCCCGGAAAAGCTGGCGCTGCTGAAGGGGCTGAATGCCTATTGCGTCAGCCAGGTTCTTTATGACCCGGAGGTCTGCCGCGATCCGCGCAAAATCAACTATTTTGCCAATCAGGAATTAAAACTGGCGGTCATGGCCTTTTGCCTGTCCGAAGCTTTGGTTAATCCGCAGCGCCGCAGCCGCGAAACCAAAGAATTTTTTGCCGAAAACATCACTGTTTATATGCGTGACGAACATACCAAAATCATTTCCTTCGGCGCCCTGGAACATTATAAAGCCGACGCCGCCCTTTATCATGAAATTATCGAGGACTGGAAGATTTACCGCGACCGCGAAGGGCTGGGTATTAAAGCGCTGGTTGACAACAAAACCAATCTGGCCGGCCTCAGCGATTATATGCGCGGCGGCGACCCGGTTTATGAGTTTGCCCGTTTTCACCGCAAATATACCGAGCAGGAACACCGCCGTCAGGAACAGAACCGCCAGGCTGCGGAACAGGCTTTCCGGAACGGTATTGTCCAGTCTCTGGCGCAGGAAATTTCCAAACAGCAGCTGCTTGAGGGGCGGAATCCCATGGAACTGATTGATATGATTTTTCACAAAAATATAGCAGAACATACTGCACTGCCGCCGCAGGAAAAAGGGCTTGACCCGCAGGTTGAAAATCAGGTTCAGCGTCTTCTGGAACACTCCAACAACCGCGAACGCTGAACAGCCGCAAAATAATTCTTGCAAATACCTCTCAGGGTAATATATTTGCAAAAGCAAATTAATTTACCAAGGAGACAAATATGCCTTTAGTTACAATGCGTCAGATTCTTGACCATGCCGCCGAAAATAATTACGGCGTTCCCGCATTTAACATCAATGATATGGAACAGGTGCTTGCCGTTCTGCAGGCTGCCAGAAAAGTCAATGCCCCGGTCATCATTCAAACCTCGACCGGCGCCCGCAAATTTGCCGGCGACCCGATGATTCGTCACATGATTGCCGCCGGAATTGAAATGTTCCCCGAACTGCCGATTTGTCTGCACCAGGATCACGGTGCCTCCGTCAATGTCTGCCAGTCGGCAATCGTTAACGGCTATTCTTCGGTAATGATGGACGGCTCGTTGGAAGCTGACGGCAAAACCCCTTCTTCTTATGAATATAACGTCAAAGTCACCAAAGAAGTCGTTGCCCGCGCTCATGCGGTCGGCGCTTCGGTTGAAGGCGAACTCGGCGTTATCGGTTCTCTGGAAACCGGTAAAGGCGACAAGGAAGACGGTCACGGCGCCGAAGGCACGATTGATAAAAAGCGTCTGGTTACCGACCCCGAAGAAGCCAAAAGATTCGTTGAAGAAACGCATGTTGACGCTCTGGCGGTTGCCGTCGGCACTTCGCACGGCGCTTATAAGTTCACCCGCAAACCGACCGGCGATATTCTCGCAATTGACGTGATTGAAAAAATCCACAAAATTCTGCCCAATACCCACATGGTTATGCATGGTTCTTCTTCGGTTCCCCAGGAGCTGCAGGAATTAATCAATGCATACGGCGGCGCGATTCCCCAGACCTTCGGCGTTCCGGTTGAAGAAATTGTCCGCGGCATTAAATCCGGCGTTCGCAAAGTTAACGTTGATACCGACTGCCGTATGGCGATTACCGGCGCAATCCGTAAAGTCTTTGCCGAAAATCCCAAAGAATTCGATCCCCGCAAATATCTCAAACCGGCGATTGAAGAAATGCAGAAAGTCTGCGAAGACCGCTATATTGCTTTCGGCGCTGCCGGTCACGCCGACAAAATCAAAGCCATTCCGCTGTCGGTTATGGCCAAACGTTATGCCGACGGCGAAATCTAGAATTTCCGTCCGCATTTAAAAGCACGAAAAGCGTTGATGAAAATCAACGCTTTTCTGCTTCTTACCATAACCGTTTGTTATTTGGAGTCAATTATGCGTTATGGCAAAAACTTTATAAATCTTTTCCTTTTTTCAGTTTGTAGCGGTCAAGAATATTCAGCGGCGGCGTTAACGTATTCTGTTGCTGATATTTTGCCAGCGAGGTTTTCAGGCAGGTAATTTTTTTCGGATCATCATAAAGCGTTTCCAGGCTTTGGCAGGAGCGCTGAATAATATCGGCTTTTTCTTTCAGGCTGATTTTTGACTTTTTGGCTTCGGTAATAACCCTTTCATAGAAAGGGATAGCCTGCTGTTTCGGCAGCTGGGAGGCGATTTTAATCAAAGCCTTGCAGCGTTCGGAGCCTTTCAGGTGCTTCATGGCAATTTCGGTCTTGGTCGCCAGCCATTTGTCCGCATAGCCGAGAGAATGCTGAATGGCGGCAATATTTCTCAGGATATTCAGCCGGCTTTCTTTGTCGGCGTAATGAAGAGCCTGATAATAGTAATGCTCAGCCTTGCCGAGCGATTTTTCTTTCGTGCCGCCGGCATAAACAAAACCGGATACCTGAGAAAACTCGCTGTACAGCCGGGCGATTTCATGGTTAATCCGAAACAGATTCTTTTTATCTTTGGTTTCTTTCAAAGCCCGTTTATAGGCGCCGACAATAATTTTTTCGTCCAGATTATCTTTGCCGAGCCGTTTCTGCGCGGCGAAAATAAGTTTATAATCCGAGGCAAAAGTCAGCGTTTTGTTCAGATAGTCAATTTCTTCACGATTGGCTTTTTTGCTTTCATAAGGCGAAGAATTGGCCTTTTGATACCCTTTGGCCAGCAGAAAATAAACTTTGGCGCGGGTGTTGTCAGGGAGAATGTCAATATCGGCTTCCAGCTTTTCGGTGGCATTGCCGGCGTCAAAGAAAGACATTTTGCGCTCGTTGTCGCTGAGCATATTCAAGGCATCATAAGCATTTTGCGCGATTCGGCTCAAGTCGCTCAAAACTTCTGTTTTTTCCAGCCGCAGCGCGATATAGCCGGGAAGTTTAACGGACATTGCCGGCCCTTCGATTTCGCTCATATATTTATAATGTCCCTCTTCAAAGTCGCACAAACTCTGAAAAAACGCAAAGCCGGCCGTATCTTCTTCCAAAATTTTATCTAAGGCATAAAGGCTGTCTTCATACAAGCATTGCATCAGCAGATTATGCTTAAATGCGGCGACGGCTTCCGCATTATTGGCGTCGATTCGGTTTTTATGCAGAAGTTCGCCGAGATCCTGATTGCTGATTGTTTCCCGGTAGAGCTGTTCCAGATTGGCGCTAAACTCTTCCTCATTGAGCGGGACCACGGGGATGGATTTAATGTCGTCTTTATTTTGTTCCGCCGATTCTTCGGAAATTTCACTGTCGTTTTCATTATTGGACATAAAGGTCTCTCCTCAATATTTTTCGATATTTTGGATTCTTTTGTGTAATTTGTCAATAATTTTGTGCAAAATAAAGCCGCCCATATTCGGACGGCCTTATTTTCAGGACATATTTTTTTTTAATTTTTGGCGTGAGCCATCGCTTCGGAAATATCGGTAATATAATCTTCCATATCCTGTTCGTGATCGAGTTCCTGTTCCAGAATATGCGCCGAGATTTTGAATGTCTGATAATCTTTGCCGAAGCACATGTCGCAAATCTGCTGATAGCGGGTAACGGCGCATCTTTCGGCGGCCAGCACCTGTTTGACGATTGTCAGGACATATTCGTCGGTCGGGGCATCATATTTGCATTTGGCGACTTTGCTCCAGTCATTGGGGTCAATCAGCGGTGTGCCGCCGAGTTCGATAATGCGGGTCGCCAGCAGTTCGGCGTGTTCTTTTTCTTCATGCGCGTGTTTTTTAAATTCCTCGCCGATAGACAGACTCATCGGACCCGACATAATCCGCGCCGCAATCCAGTATTGATAATAAGCCAGCCATTCTTCGGCAAAAGCCACGTTCAGGATATCGAGCAGTTCCTTGTGGTCGACTTTGCTGATTTTTTGAGCCATTTCACCCATGGTTAATCTCCTTTGAATTAGTTAAAAAGTTTTACGCTCAATGCAGATAATCATCTTTGCGGAGATTACAAGCCGCCGCCCGTCAAATAAAATTTGCTGGCTTTTTTGCCGCGTCTGGTCTATGCTTTTTATAATAATAGAACAAAGGAGTAAAAAATGGTATTAATCGCCCCGAGTATCCTGGCCGCCGACCTGGCAAATCTGAAATCCGAAGTTGAAGCCGTTACCGCTGCCGGCGCCGATATGCTGCATTTGGACATCATGGATGGGCACTATGTTCCCAACCTGACTTTCGGTCCCGGACTGGTTAAAACACTGCGCCCTTATACCCGTCTGCCGTTTGACGTGCATCTGATGGTGACCGAACCCGAAGTAATGGTTCCGTGGTTTGTTGATGCCGGCGCTGATATCATTACCGTGCATTATGAAGCGGCCGTCCATCTTGACCGTACGCTGGCCGAAATCCGCAATGCCGGCAAAAAAGCCGGGGTTTCCTTGAATCCCGCCACGCCGGAAAATGTTTTGGAATATGTCTTGGACAAGCTGGATCTGATTTTGGTCATGAGCGTCAATCCGGGCTTTGGCGGTCAGAGTTTTATTCCCTCGCAGCTGGAAAAAATCCAGCGGATTAAGAGCATGATCGGCAGCCGTAATATCCAAATTGAAGTCGACGGCGGCATCAACCCGATGACCGCGGCCGAATGCGCTGCCGCCGGCGCCGATATTCTGGTTGCCGGAACCTCGGTCTTTTCCGGCGGCGACTATCGCAAAAATATTGAGGCTTTAAGGTAATTTTAAGATAATTGTTTTATGCTCGGGTCATAAAATCAGGGAGGCTTGCCATGAAACATCTGGTAATGGTTATTGAAGACGAAGAAGCTCTGGCGCTGCTCTTGAAATATAATCTTGAAAAAGAGGGCTATGACGTACAGATTGAATCCCGCGGCAGCCGCGCGCTGGCCGAGATTGAAAAAAACTGCCCTTCGGTAATTCTTCTTGACTGGATGCTGCCTGAAATGTCCGGCGTCGAAATCTGCAAGCTGATTCGCAGCAAGCCCGATATTAAAAATATTCCGGTAATTATGATGACCGCCAAAGGCGAGGAAGAAGACAAAATCAAAGGCCTTTCTTCCGGCGCCGACGATTATGTCACCAAGCCTTTTTCGGTGCCCGAGCTGATGGCTCGCGTCAAGGCCAACCTGCGCCGCGCCCCTGAGCCGGTTCAGGAAAAGGAACTGAGTTTTGAAGATATCAAAATGGATTTGGCCGAGAAAAAAGTTTTTCGCGGCGACAGCTATGTCCATTTGGGGCCGACCGAATTTCGGCTGCTGAAAACGCTGATGGAAACGCCGGGCAAAGTCTTTTCCCGCGAATATCTGCTGAAAACGGTCTGGGGCGACAATATTTATGTGGAATCCCGGACTGTTGACGTCCATATCCGCCGCCTGCGCAAATCGTTAAACGAGTTTGGGCCTGATTATATCCGTACCGTCCGCGCCACCGGCTATTCGATAGATACGCATAATATTGAGGAAATCTGATCCCGCCGCCGTCCTTTTATCGTCATTCTCAGTGGCACACCCTACAGGCTGTGCCAACTGGGAATCCATAACTGCGAAGCAGGCCTAATTTTTAAAATATCACCCCTTCCGTCATCTTCGAAATTTCCACCCTTACCGTCATCTTCGAAATCACCACCCACACCGTCATCTTCGAAATCTTTGATTTCGGAGATCTCGAGAAATTTAAGGACAGATCCCGTTTCACGCGCTGGATTCCCGCGCAGAGCGCGAGAATGACGTGTTTTTTATTATCGTCTCGACTGGAGAAAACTCCCCCTTACTTGTCATTCTCGGGTCAAGCCGGAGAATGACAGTAAAAGAAAAGTCAAGCCCGAGGGGGACAGAAAAAGGGAGAAGTCAAGCTTGAAAACGGAAGCATAACAAACAAAAAAACAAACCCCGGTTTTGTGGGGTTTGTCTGTAAAAG
>CALXTG010000066.1 GCA_944391355.1 uncultured Alphaproteobacteria bacterium | reverse complement strand
TAATCCCCTGTCAAAACAATGGGATATCGATTTTGTCAAAGGTTAATGAGATTTGCCGTTCAATTGAGACTTTTCAGGTTGACTGTGAAACTTAATGATTTTTCTTTCTGATTTGAGGTGGCTTCGTTCAATTACTTTTATTTTGTGATTTTATGTGGGCTGTTTCAGCAAAATCAATTTTATGCGAAGCTATGCGCTTTGCCTGGGACCAAACAAAGGAATAAAAAGGTGTTTTGTTACATTTTGAAAGTTTTAATCCAGGCTGTTTGGGGTGTTCTGTCCGTATTCAGTTTTGTTAGACTTGGGAAATTCCATTGAATGGAATAAAGTTGGGTATACTTCCCTGCTCTGTCTGCCAAGTTTGGAAAAATGATGTTCGAAATTCATTATCTTCCGCCGGATATGGAAATTGTGACAAAATACCGTTCTTTAAATAGTTTTAGACAGAAAAAGAGGATATGCTAAATCTTTATTAACATATATTGATTAAAATGGGAAATTATGATAATATATCTCTATTGTCATGGTTCGACTTATTTTTATCGTCATGTTCGGACTTGATCCGAACATCCAGGTTAAATAATAAGGCTAATTTATCGATCTGGATTCTCCGGTCAAGCCGGAGAATGACAAGTAAGGGGAATAGGTCAAGTCGGAGTATGACAGTATAGGGAAAACAGAATAACAAGAGGCCGAGAGAATGTCGGGGATTTCGTTAACAGCGTCAATGCGCAGCAACTTGTTGAGCTTGCAAAACATTGCAAGACAGCAGGATATTGTGCAAAACCGCTTAGCGACCGGCCTTAAAGTTTCTTCGGCAATCGATAATCCTTCTTCTTATTACACCGCTTCTTCCTTAAACAATCGTGCCGCTGATTTAACCGCGCTTTTGGACGCTATGTCACAGGGCGTGCAGACGATTAAAGCCGCTTCTGAAGCGATTGACTCCGGTACCAAATTTTTGGAACAGGCCAAAGCCGTTGCCAATACTGCCCGCGATTCCGCCGCCGACGTCTTTGCGGTTGTCACCACCGAAAGCGAACTTCTGGCCGCTGTTAACAGCCAAAAGCACGGGATAATCGTCATCGACGGCAACATCACCCTGAGTACCAATCAAAATCTGGTTTTGGCTCAGGGGCAGTCTTTGGTTGGCAGCAGTTATTTCGGCGGCACCAATCATTCTTCTCTGCATTTTGATTTCCAAGATGAAACCTTTTCCGGAATCTCCGCCGGCAACGGCAGCCTTATTTCCGATTTAGCCATCACGCTTTCAACCAACAGCAAATCTTTTGAAAATAACGGCGTTATTCAGGTTCGGGAAAACTCCCAAAATGTTATTTTAAGAAACCTTGACATTAGTTTTGAGGTTGTTGACCATACTGATAACCTGAGCAAACCTTTTGCAGGCATTGCCGCTCCCGGCAGCAGCGTGGCAATTGAACTTCAGGGACAGATTAATATCCGTGACAACAGCCCGCTTAACATCAATGACGGCAATAATAAAAACAGCGTTTTTATCCGCGGTATTGAAGGCGGAAAAACCGGCGATAACGCCCAAATCACTCTCGGCGCCGACACAGTTTTTAACTATACGTCAAATGCCATGTACGGCCACGGCTTTACGCATTGCGATATTTTAATGAAAGACAACGCCATTGCCAACATCAGCACTAACGGCTTCAATTCTCAGGCGTTCGCTATGTGCAACCTTACCCTTGAGAACAGCTCTGCCGTTAATTTTGACGGTATATTTACCGGTTATCTTTTTGAAAAAACAAATATTGATATCAAATCCGCCGGAGTTGTTATCAACGCCCGCACCAACAACCCCGATTCTCTGTATGTTACCGCCAACACGCTTTCCGCGGCGGCAGGAGCAACTTTTATCACCGCAAACGGCATCTTCCGGGCAGATACAAACTTAAGCGGCCTTTTCTTAAATCAAGACAACGGTTTTAATCCGCCGCCCGGTTTCAATCAAGTATCGGCTGTTGCCCCGCCGTTGCCAGACATCACCGCCGCCATGGATGAATTTAAACAAATCGACAATCCGCAGCGCAGCGAAAATAAATATGCTGCCCGATATGAAGAAATCCTCAGTCAATATGACAGCCTGATTCGCGATGCCGCCTACAAAGGCATTAATCTGCTTGACCGCCAGGACCTGAAAATTAACTTCAATGAAGACCGAAGTTCTCAAATAAACATCAAAGGCGTCAGTGCCGACCGCCGCTCGCTGGGGCTGAGCGCGGCCGAGTGGTTCGGAACTGCCGCAATAGACCAAACCCTTTTGGAATTGGAAAATGCTATTAACACCCTGCGCAGTTTTGCTTCCGAATTCGGCAACTATTATTCCATCGTCACCACCCGGCAGGATTTTACCGAAAATCTGATAAATGTTTTAGAAGAAGGCGCAGATAAATTAACCCTCGCGGATATGAATCAGGAATCTGCCAATATGCTGGCGTTACAGACTTCGCAACAGCTGGCCGTCAATTCCCTTTCCCTCGCCTCTCAAGCCTCGCAATCGATTTTGCGGCTGTTTTAATTAGGCCTGTTACGCAGTAATTTTCCGAATACAAAAAGCCTCCGCATAACGGAGGCTGAAATTCTCAGGAGAAGTAAAAAAATAAATTTAGAGCTCTCTGCCTTGCTTCATTGCATCAAGAAGGAGACTGTTTTTATCATCTCGATTCACCTCAGACACTACTTTATTGACGACCTTAGAATCTGCCTCTTTAAGCATTCCCGAAGTTAAACCTTCAAGCATAATAGCCTTACCATTGTCATTTTCACGTACTGAACCATAACTCAGAAGAGCATCAAAAAAGCGATCTGGATCCAGTATCTTAGGATACGTTTTCCCTCTGGCTAAAAGCTCAGGATCTTGTCCTTTGCAGCCTTTCATAAAATCTTGTCTACTCATAAAACTTCTCCTCAAATAAAAACGTCACTCTTTTGTCTATTATCACAACTAAGCAAACTTTTGTCAACCGCAAATTTGCAAAAACTGTAACAAAACTGCAATATTCTTTTTGTATTCTGCAATAATTTACCATATACTGCACTAAATTCAATAATATATGATTAACAGGTAACCGAAAATGTCACTTTTTAAATCCGTCGCCACTTTTGGCGGATTCACCTTAATCAGCCGCCTCACCGGCTTTTTCCGCGATATGGCCTTGGCCGCTTTCCTCGGAGCCGGCGTGGCTTCCGACGCTTTTTTTGTCGCTTTCAAACTGCCCAACCTGTTTCGCAGCCTGTTTGGCGAAGGAGCTTTTACCACCGCTTTTGTCCCGATGCTGTCACACAAACTGGTAAAAGAAAAGCGCGAAGACGCGCTTGATTTTGCCGCTCGCGCCATTTCGGTACTGGCCTTTTTCGTGGCGATTTTTGTCATTATCATGGAAATATTTATGCCCTGGGTTGTGGATATCCTCGCCCCGGGGTTTGCCGATGACCCCGGAAAAATCGAACTGGCTTCGTCTCTGTCGCGCATAACCTTTCCGTTTTTGCTGTTTATTTCAATCGTTTCCTTCCAATCGGGGATTCTCAACTCGCTGGACCGTTTTGCCGCGCCGGCGGCCGCGCCGGTTATTCTGAACCTGGTCATGATTTTTGCCATATTTGCCTTTACCCCGTTCGGCGCCACGCCTGCCCAGAGCGTTGCCGTCGGCGTCACGTTGGCCGGTTTTTTGGAAATTCTCTGGCTGGCTTACTTTCTGCGCCGGGAAAATGTCTTTATCAAGCCCTGCTTTAACATACCCGCCCTCCTCCGCGATTCCGATATCCGCACTCTGTTCAAACGCATTGCGCCCGGCGTGCTCGGCGCCGGCATTTATCAGATAAATATGGTGGTCGATACCATCATTGTCTCATTAGTCGGCACCGGCGCAATCTCCTGGCTCTACTACGCCAACCGTCTTCAACAGCTGCCGCTCGGCGTTGTCGGCGCCGCAATCAGCGTTGCCCTGTTGCCGATTCTCTCCCACCATCTGAAAGCCGAAGCCCTCAAAGAAGCCGAACATACTCAGAATAAGGCGGTAGAATACGGCGCCATGCTTTCCGTCCCGGCTGCCGTTGCTCTGATTGTCCTTGCCGTTCCGACCATAAACATTTTGTTCCAGCACGGCAAATTCGGCGCCCTGCAAACGGCAATGACCGCGCAAGCCGTCATCGCTTACGCCGTCGGCCTGCCGGCTTACGTTTTGGTAAAAGCCCTGGCGCCAAACTTTTTTGCCCGCGGCGATACCCGGACGCCGGTCAAATACAGCATTGTCGTCCTTTTCACCAATCTGGCTTTCAGCCTGCTGCTGATGAAACCTTTCGGCCACGTCGGAATTGCCGCCGCCACGACGATTGCCGCTTTTGTTTCGCTGTATCAGTATTGCCGCGGCCTGAAAAAACGCGGCTATTGGCAGTTTTCCGAAGAATTGCGCTGTAAAATCTACAAAATCATTGCCTCCTCGCTGGTTATGGGCGGCGTCCTCTGGCTCGGCACAACCGTATTCGATATCCTTTTAGACGGCTGGCTGAGACAGGCTCTGCTTATAAAATTGGGGATTTTTGGCTTTTTATGCGTTTTGGGTGTTGCAAGTTTCGGGATAATGACTAAAATTACAGGAGTACTGGACACCGCCGAAATCCGGCGCTTGTTATCAAGAAAAGGTAAAAAAGATGCCAAAAACACCGCTTAAGGACTTATGGCCGCAAATCCGCCGCCGGCTGACGGACTTGAAAAAGCTTAATTTTCGGGTTCTGCTGGCGCCGTTACATTTCATCGTCAACTTCGTTACTTCGTGGTGGCGGGCATTGATTATTGCCTTTGCGGCTCTGATTTTTCTGTATTACCCTTTAGGCGGCGCCCTGATCAACAACCTCGACAACAACACCGGCTATGAAATCAAAACCCGGCCCGAACAATCGGCCGCCGCCGAAATGATGGCATTTCTGATTAACCGTGAAGTCAACCAGAAACTCTGGACGCCGGCCTTGCCTTTCTTTTTTCCTTCGGCCTGGCTGGATAATATGCCCAACTACCAGCTCGGCATTATTTCCGCCGTTGCCGACCTTGCGGAATCTCTGGCCCGCGTTCAGGAAAAGACGATTGCCGACGGCAGCGATCCCTCGCCGCTGAGCGAAGCCGCCGAACTCTTGCAATATCCCGGTACAATCTGGATGTTTTCGCCGCAGAATTCCCTGATCCCGGTTCCTTCGGCTTCCAGTCAGTATGCCAAAGCCCGCAAGCTTCTGATCCGCTATAACAAATTTTTGGCCGCCGGCGCCGAAACTGCCTATAAATCTCCCGAAGACCTGGCTTTTATTCTTAAAAGAATCAGCTATGATTTATCCCGGGACGGCATAAAAAAACTTGAAGAACAGATTCGCGAAGAAAACACCTCCTGGGTTGATTTTAAAGCCGACAACATCTTTTTCTACAATCAGGGAAAAGCCTACGGCTATTATCTGCTTTTGCAGGCGCTCGGCCATGATTATAAAGAAATCATCGTCAGCCGCAATCTCTACCAGAAATGGACGCAGATGCTCAGCGCGCTTGAAACCGCCTCGGCTATCCGTCCGCTGCTTGTCCGCAACGCCTCTTTGGACAGCAGCTTTTCGCCCAATCATTTAAACTACCTGGCTTTCTATATGTTAAAAGCTCAGAAAACCATGCTTATCACTGCCGACCGGCTGACAATCCGGCCGGCCCCTGCCAAGGAACAACCATGATTATTGAAACCCAGCAGACTCCCGACAGCGAAGTCATGAACTTTTTTCCGCCTCAGCCGTTAATAAAAGCCGGAGCCGCCGAATTTGCCGATGCCAAATCTCTGCGCAAATCGCCGCTGGCCGAAAAACTTTTTGATTTAGGCGGCATCAAATCTCTGTTTATCACCGCCGATTTGCTCTCGGTCACCAAAGAAGCCGACAGCAGCTGGGATGACCTGAAACCGCAAATTCTGGCCGAACTGATGGATCATTTGTCAACCGGCGCCGAGGCCGTGATTGACGATGGTTCGGGCGGCGAAGAAGATGACGTCGTCAAACGAATAAAAGGCCTGCTGGAAGCGCGAATTCGCCCGGCAGTAAAACAAGACGGCGGCGACATTGTCTTCAAAGATTTCCGAGACGGCATTGTTTACGTCGAAATGCAGGGGAACTGCGCCGGCTGTCCTTACGCCCTGATAACTCTCAAAGAAGGCGTTGAAAAAATTCTCAAGACGTATATTCCCGAGGTCAAAGCCGTCAAAAACTTTGCAGAAAGCCGGGAGGAGTGAGAGATTAATGTTAAAATCCGCCGTTGTGACTTTGCTGTTGATTTGTTTGGGAGCCGGGACAATTTCCCCCGCCTGGTCCCGAAACGACAGCAAAGCGCCGGCGGAAATTAACTTACGGGTGCAAACCACCGCCGATCTGCAAAAACAGTTTTCCGCTTACGGCTACAATGAATATCTGCCGCTTAAAACCTATCAAATTCCGCCGCTTTATCTTGAGCGTCTGCCTCGCGATTGGCCGGCCGGAACAGATGATACGCTTCGCAGCCGCCTGTTTATTCAGATATTAACCCCTCTGGCCCTGCGCCTTAATCAAAAACTGACTGCCGAACGCCTGGAAATCGAAAAACTGAATCAGAGCTTTGCCGAACAGCAAAAGCTTTCCGCCGCTCAAAATAAACGCCTTGAAAAACTGGCTGAAGAATACGACATTTTTACCCGCCTGCAGGGAAAGGCCCGTCAGGAATATCTGCTCGCCGAACTGACGCTTAAAGTTGACAACATTCCCCCGTCGCTTCTGATCGCCGCGGCCGCAATCGCTACTGACTGGGGCACCTCCCGGGCGGCCCGGCAGGGAAATGCCCTTTACAAAGAATATGTCTGGAACGAAAAAACCGGCCTGATTCCCGAAGACCGCGCCCCCGGAGAAAACTACCGGATAAAAACTTATCCGAATCTTTATGCCTCTATGGCCGATTTTGCCGCCAAAATCAACTCCCATCTGAATTTTGCCGGTTTTCGTTCTCAACGCAACGCTTTGCGCCGCAACCGCAGTTCGTTAGACGGCCGCTCAATGGCTCACAACTTCATTTTTGACACCCATCTGCAAAATTATGCCGGCCTGCTTGACTATGTTGTCACTTTCTACGATTTAGGCGTTTTGGATAAATCTTCTCTCGCGGATCGTGTGGAAAAACAACCCGTCGCCGGAAATAAAGACACAAAAAATTCCAATAATGACAAAAATTGTAATAAAAGTGTCATTGGATTTTTGCAAAAAAATAAATTATTATGTAATCTGAGGCTAAAAAACATTGGAAAACTAACATGATTAATCAAATTTTGACCAGCAAAGACATAGCCGATTTATCCCGTCGCCCCGACGCCGAAGCGAGAACCGCGGCCGGCCGCAAAGTAAGCGAATATTACGGAGCTGCGGAAATCAGCGAAACCGGCAAAAAACTTGCCGAAGATATCTTCCGCATTATGGTTAAGGATGTCGAGGTCAAAGTACGCGAAGCCCTTTCCGAAAGCCTGAAAAACTATAAAAACATTCCCCGGGATATTGTTGAAAGCCTGATAAATGACAAAGACAGCGTCGCGATTCCTTTTATCAAATATTATCAGGACCTCACCAAAGAAGATTTGATAAACATTATCGAAATGCAAAACATCAACAAACAGATTGCCGTCGCCGGGCGCCCCGGACTGAGCGGCGACATTTCGCAGTATATTGTCGACAAATGCCCGGAAGAAGTTGTCGGCGTCCTGATTTCCAATGACCGCGCGACGATTATTGAAACCACTTACCAAAACATTATCGAAAGATTTCCGGACAGCGAAAACATTAAACAGCGTCTGGTCTATCGTTCCGAACTGCCGACATCGGTTATTGAAAAAATCGTCAACTCCCTGTCTGCCGAACTGCAAAAGCGGCTGATTACGCTGCACAACCTGCCCGGCGACATGGCTACCGACATTGTCGAACAGGTTCAGGAAAAAACAACCCTCAAAATTTCCGAAGAATACAGTTCGGACAAACAGGTTGAAGAGCTGGTTCACCAGCTTTATACTTCCAACCGTTTGACCTCATCGCTGGTTGTCCGCGCCATCTGCATGGGCGATTTAAAGTTTTTTGAATACGCGCTGGTTTATCTGTCCAATACCCCGATTACCGAAGTGCGCAAAATTCTGTTTAATACCAATATGGATTTCATGATCCGCAACCTGCTGCGCAAAGCTTATATTCCCAAATCAATGTTTCCGGCCGTTTTCAGCGCCCTGAAAGTGACCAAGGAAATCCGCTTTGACTGCAAAAACACCGACCGCCGCAACTTTGCCCACAAAGTAATCGAGCGGATTCTTTCTTACGGAAACACCGGCGAAGAGCTGAGTGAAGAAGATGTCAACTACCTGATCTCCAAAATCAATTAATCGGTTCTATATCAGAGAGAGGAGGCTGACAGATTGATAAACGGCAATGACAATATTTTTTATGAAATTCTGGAACTGAACAGCCAGATAAATCAGTATGCCGATTTGGGCGATGCGCTTGAAAAAATTATGACTGTCGCCGTCAGAGCCTGCGGCGCCGATGCCGGCTTTTTCTTTACTGTCAGCGACGACAAGTTTCTCAATCTCGAATACAGTCTCAACAACACGCTGCGCAGCAGTAAAAAAGGCTCGGACAACCTCCCCGCTTTTCCGACTGTCTTTTTGCCCGACATCAAAAACAATCCGCAAAAAGGCCTGGTCGAACAGGTTATCCTCAATAACGAAATCCTAAACTACCCTAATATCCATGAAGTCAGTCAGCTTGATTTAGCCTTTTTCAATAAATATGACGAAGACAACGATTACCGCACCATGTCGGTTTTAAGTCTGCCGATAACCAGCCGCAAAGGCGAAGTTATTGCCGCCGCCGTTTTCGTCAACGCCAAGGACGGCGATAAAAACATCTCCTTTAACGCTGACAGTCAGAAACTGGCGCAGTCCGTATGCAGTTTGGCCGGCATGGTTATCGAAAACCGCCGCTTAAGTGAAGACTACGCCCAACTGTTGGAATCTTTTATCGAGGTTCTGGCTCGGGCCATCGACGCCAAATCGCCTTATACCGGCACCCATTGCCAACGGGTTCCGGTCATCGCGCGGCTGCTGGCAACGGCTGCCGTGCAGGAAGAAAGCGGCCCGCTGCGCAATTTTGAAATGTCTCCTGATGACTGGTACAGCCTGCACATTGCTTCCTGGCTGCATGACTGCGGCAAGGTCACGACCCCGGAATACATTGTTGACAAAGCCACCAAGCTCGAAACGATCTACAACCGCATCCATGAAATCCGCAACCGTTTTGAAATCCTGCGCCGCGACGCCCATATTGATTATTTGAAAAAACGCCTGAATAACAGCGACACACAGGAGAATCTGCAAGCCAGGTTCGTCGCAACCGTAAAACAGCTGGAAGAAGACTTTGACTTTGTTGCCCGCTGCAATATCGGCGACACGCCGCTGACCGATGAAGACGTAAAACGGCTCGAACAAATCGCCCGGCAGCGGTTCACCCGTTATTTCAGCCGCATGAAAGGCATTTCCTGGGCTGAGCGCGACAGCATTAAAGACAAAGAACTCTACAGCCGCCCGGCGCAGGAAAACCTTCTGCAAAACCGCGAAGACCACATTTTCGGCGAATATAACCGCGGAGAACTTTACAATCTTGAAGTCCGCAGCGGCACCATCAACAAAGAAGAGCGCCGCAAAATCAACGAGCATATTGAAGTAACGATTGATATGCTGAAGGCTCTGCCTTTCCCCAAAGAACTTTCCAATGTCGTTGAATATGCCGGCGCCCATCATGAAAGAGTTGACGGCAAAGGTTATCCCAACGGCCTGACCGGCGAGCAGATGTCCATACCGGCCAAGATTATGGCCATCGCCGATATTTTTGAGGCGCTGACCGCCACCGACCGCCCCTACAAAGAGCCGAAAAAACTTTCCGAAGTCCTCAAAATCATGCAAGGCATGAAAAACGGCGGCCACATAGACCCCGATTTATATGAAGTCTTTATCCGCAACAAAGTTTATCTCGACTACGCCGAACAATATATCAAACCCGAACAAATCGACGATATAAACCCGGAGGATTATTTATGATAAAAATTCATACCGTTCTGTGCCGCGAAGGCACAATGGATAACTATGCCTATATTCTGATTGACGAAGCAACCGGAATTTCGGCGGTTCTGGATCCCTCGGAAGCCGCGCCGATTATAAAAAAATGTTCCGAATTGGCAGTAACCCCCGCCTACATTTTAAATACCCATCACCATTTTGACCATACCGAGGGCAATCTGGAACTGAAAGAACGTTACGGCGCGCAAATCGTCGGCGCTGCCAAAGACGCTCACCGCATTCCGGGCATCGACATCACCGTTGAGGACGGCGGAAATTTCAAGCTCGGAGACAGCAAAGCCGAAATCATCGCCGTTCCGGGGCATACTACCGGCCACATTCTCTGGTATTTTCCTGACAGCAAAGCGGTTTTTACCGGCGATATGCTGTTTAATCTCTGCATTGGCGGCTTATTTGAAGGCTCGCCCCAACAAATGTGGAAATCAGTCCTGATTATAAAAAATCTGCCTGACGACACCCTGTTTTACCCCGGACACGAATATACCGCTCAGGGCGCTTCTTTTGCCAAATATAACAGTCCCGACAACCCGGAACTCGACAAATATATTGCTCTGGCTCAGCAAAAGCTCGCTGCCGGACAACCGGTCTGCCCCCTGCCGCTGAAACTCGAAAAACAATGTAACCCGTATCTTCGCGCCCGAACTCCGGAAGAGTTTTTGCAGTTATTTTAATTAAACCAAAACTAGACAAAACACTTTTTCTGTGCTAAATTATAACTAGATTAAATGAAACGGAGTTTAAAACCATGGCTGACGAAAACAAACAAGCGGATAATGACGAAAAATTCAACGCCGCTTTTCAGGAAATGTTGAAAAGAAACGGTTTGGAACACCCGGAAGAATATGAAAAGAAGGCCCGGGAATATTTCCGGGAACACGGCAATCTGGATGATTTTACCATTGTTTTGGATAAACAGGAAGAAACTTCCGCGATTAATCACACTGAGGAAGGCCGGCAAGATCAGGCGGAAAATAAACCGGCACAGCTGGAAAATGAACAGCTCATCAAAGACGCCTGGAAAAAATACTGCGAAGACAACAATCTGCTGGAACCTGCTTTCAAAGACGAGGGGGTAGATTTCACCCTCTATAAAGACGAAGCCGCCAAACAAAAAGACGACTACATCGCCAAAATGAAATATGAATCAAACGGCCTCAACGTCAAAACCCAGAAAGACAAACTCCCGGATTTTACTTTTTTCCAACAGACAGCCAAAGTCGAAAAAGACAGAGGCATGAAAAACCTGAAAGTCGAAAGCGAAAATCCCGAATTTAAAGCCCTGATGCTGGCCGCTGCCCTCGAAGCCGGCTTAAGTATCGGCAAAGAACAGATTGACCTCAACCTTGCCGCCGTCAAAAAACTGCCTCAGGAACTGCAGGACAAAATTACCAAACATAATGAATCTATTGAAACTCAAAACGCCGCACCTGAGAATACCCCGGTCAATCCCCATGCAAAAACTCAGGAACTCCGAGATAAAATTGAAAAAATCCGCCAACTGAAAAACGAAAAAAAATATAAAGAAGCTGACGAGTTATTGACACCGGAACAAGTTGCCGAACAAAAGCGTCGCGGTATTCTTCGGAGTAAAAGCCCTAAAGTAACCGAAGAAATTCGTAATAAAAATCGTATTGCCGGATTGGAAAAAAGACAAAAAACGGCTTCTGAACCGCAGCAAAAAATTATTAATGATTTAATTGCAAAATATCGCGGTAATAATAGTTAATAAAAAAGCTCCGAAATCGGAGCTTTTTTTTATTACTTAACTGCCGGAAACAGATTTGTTTGCCTTAAGGCCTCACCCAGAACCATTACGGCCGACACCGCAACATTGATTGAGCGGGCATTCTCATTCATCGGAATCACCAGCCGGGCATCAGCCGTTTCATGAACTTCCTGCGGAGCTCCGGCGCTTTCCCGCCCTAACAGCAAAACATCATTCGGCTGAAACTCAAAATCATAATAAGGCTGTTTGGATTTGGTAGTCAGCAAGACTATCCGCCCGTAAATCTCAGGATGCTCCGCCCGATACTGCAAAAAATCATACCAGGAGGCATGGCGGCGATAGCGAACCAAATCCAGATAATCCATTCCCGAGCGCTTCAACGTATGCTCGGAAAAAACAAACCCGCAGGGTTCAATAATATCAAGCTCAACATCAACACAGGCGCCAAGCCGCAGCAAAGTTCCGGTATTTTGCGGAATATCGGGCTGAAATAAAGCCAAACGCATTTTCATTCCTCTTCAAATCTGTTTTGGCTAAGCTCTAACATATTTTACCAAACTTGTCATTTAAATTTTCGCCCTGTCTCCCCGCAGCCCAGCCCCCTTTAATTCCTCATCATAAAATTATATATGTTACACAGAACTTTCCGAATACCCACTAATGATAAAAGCGGCCGTCAAACGACCGCCTTTAAGAAAAATAACAACATCCTCTGTCAGACATTAAACAGGAAGTTCAGCATATCACCGTCCTGAACCACATATTCTTTGCCTTCCGAACGCATTTTACCGGCTTCTTTACAGGCCTGTTCACTGCCGTATTTAATGAAATCATCATAAGAAATTGTTTCGGCACGGATAAAACCGCGTTCAAAATCGCTGTGAATAATCCCGGCGCACTGCGGCGCTTTCGAACCTTTAAGAAAAGTCCAGGCTCTGACCTCTTTCGGCCCGGCGGTAAAATATGTCTGCAGCCCGAGCAATTCATAACCGGCGCGGATGATTTTTGCCAGACCGGTTTCTTCCAGCCCCAAAGCCTCAAGAAATTCTTTTTTCTCTTCATCACTGTCCAGCTGGGCAACTTCCGATTCGATTGCCGCCGAAATAATTACCGCCGAAGTCCCTTCGCTTTTTGCCTTTTCCGCAACGGCTTCCGAAAACTTGTTCCCTGTTGCCGCCGAGGCTTCATCAACATTGCAGACATACAAGACCGGTTTAGATGTCAGCAGCTGCAACATCTGATACTGTTTCCAGGCATCTTTATTCTGCATATCCGGTGCGGCGGTACGCGCCGGTTTTCCGGATTTCAGAGCCTCAATAATCGGCTTCATGACTGCCGCCCGGACAGCCGCTTCCTTATCGCCGCCGGTACGGGCTTTTTTCTCGGTTTGTTCATAACGCTTTTCCAACGATTCCAAATCGGCAATCATTAATTCTGTTTCAACAATTTCCGCATCGCGCAGCGGATCGACCGAACCTTCGACATGAGTAATATTTTCGTCTTCAAAGCAACGCAGCACATGGATAATCGCATCGACTTCACGAATATTGGCCAGAAACTGGTTTCCCAGCCCTTCCCCTTTGGAAGCCCCTTTAACCAGACCGGCAATATCAACAAATTCCAACTGTGTCGGCGTCACCGTTTTCGGCTTAACCAAATCGCTCAGCTTATCCAGCCGGGCATCGGGAACGGCAACCCGGCCGGTATTCGGCTCAATCGTACAAAAAGGAAAATTGGCTGCCTGAGCGGCAATCGTCTGTGTCAATGCATTAAAAAGCGTCGATTTTCCGACATTCGGCAAACCGACAATTCCGCAATTAAAACCCATAATCAAAAACTCCGTAACATTTGCATATAATTGACATTCTTATAGCCGATCGTCCCGCCGCTTTCAATATAATTTTCATTCCCGCGGGCTTTGCCGCCGCTATTTCTTGGTCAGGTTGCCGATTCGGTTGGAAAACTCGGCCCAGCCTTTATCAATCATGACTCCGATATTGTCCGCCACCAGTTCAACAGCCGCCGCTATCGCCTCGGCATCGGCTTTTGAAAACCGCGACAACACATGATTAATCACCTGCCCGTGTTCCGGATTCGGATTGCCGATACCGATACGGATACGGTTATAATTCGGCGTAATATGGGCATCTATGCTTTTCAGGCCGTTATGCCCGCCGGTTCCGCCGCCGAGCTTGGCCTTAATCTGCCCGACTTTAAGATCCAGATCATCATGAATGACAATAATGTTTTCCGGCAGAATTTTATAAAACAAAGCCGCCTTAACGACCGAATTCCCCGACAGATTCATAAAAGTCTGCGGTTTCAGCAGCATGACTTTCTCGCCGTTAATATTCCCTTCGGCAATCAGACCGTCAAACTTACTTTTAAAAGGGCCGAAACGAAAACTCTCCGCCACCGCGTCTGCGGCCATAAATCCGACATTATGACGGGTATTGGCATACTCAGCCCCGGGATTCCCCAAACCGACAATTAAAAACATTTCCAAACACCGTAAAATTGCAAAAAATAAGGAAGAAAGTACAAAAGGCAGCTTTCTTCCGTTATTTCTTTATCAACAGTCTTAAATACAAACTATTTTCTTAAAAAGTCGACATGAATCGGCTTATCAGATACCGGGTGGAACTGAACGTCCTGACAGATAACCTGATGTTTTTTGCCATCAAGGTCAATTTCGATGACAGAATCATAAAAATCGGCCAGATCTAAAGCTTTTTCCAGTTCAACGGGGTGAATGCTGATCATAACGGCTTCTTTGTTGCCGCCGTAAATAACGGCAGGAACACGGCCTTCACGACGACATGCACGAGCTGCCCCCTTACCTGCTTTCTCACGCTTTTGAGCGTTAAATTTAATTTCACTCATTTTTATTTCCTTATAAATTATGCAAAAACCCGCCGAGCCTCCAGGGGTGTCTCGGCGTGATTTGTTTTGTACACCCTGTTGATTGATTTTTCAAGCCTTTTTTTACATAAAAAAAGTTCCTTCCTCACTCGGAAAGAACTTTTTTATCTCTTAAGCTTTACACGGAACCACCGTGATAATATCTGCCTGCCGGGTTGTCGGATTATAACTCAATGCCGATACCAGCAGCCGCTGACCGACCTCAAAACTGTCCGGCAGCATTGTATCTCCGATAAAAAAATAAAACCTGACATAACAGGAATGTATTTTCACCCGGCACCAAATCCGCTGGCAACCGTCTAACTCTTCAATCTCAATCACCCGGGCTGAAAAGTTACGGTCTCCCAACCCGATTTTCTCACTGAAAACGCGCCGCATTTCTAAGTTCCGACGCAACAGCAGATAAATAAAAACAAACGCTGCCATAAGCACAACTACTACCAGCAGCAAAAGATCTGTTTTTTCCATAGCTATTTTATTTAAAAAAATTAATAATATTCATATCTATAATCTGATAACAAAATGTTAGACAAAAACAGTCCAAAAGTCAAACAAAAAAGCACCTCCTCAAGAGGTGCTTTGATTTATCAATATCTGTCTACAAGACGAATCTCAACTTTTTTACCGTAAAAAGATATTACGCGCAATGCGGCAAAAACATGATTCGCTTGTCCGTTTTCTATATATTCCAACAAACGAATTCCCTCAAAACCTACCAACTCAGCAGCTTCTACTATTGATAAACCTTTTGCCAGCCGCACAGAACGAAGCTCTGCTCCGAGCATTTGATATACTTCGCGAACCAGACCTTTTAGAGTATTATTCATGATTAATCCTTTACATTTTTCTATAATTACAAAGTGACGGGAGCTAGAAACGACGTAAAGTAAATCGCCTGCCTATTCAATATATTCGGACAGACTCCCGCCTTAGGAAAATTATACTTTACGAGTTTTCTAAGCTCACAAAAACAGCATAAACACCTTCACCCAAAAGTCAAACAAAAAAGCACCTTGGTTAAAAGCGCAAAAAGAGCTGATTTTTCAATCAGCTCTTTTTTTAACTTGTATTAGTCACCGGTTCAACATAAAAACCACGAAGAATTAGACTAGTAATAAGATTTCAGAGGGCTGACACCGGAGCGTACAAATTAGTACGTGAGGATGTCAGCAACTCGTAAAATCTGTATTAATAGTCAATTATGCGTGGTTTTCAAGGTCTTCACCAGTCTCCTGATTAACCCTTTTCGCCGATAATTTGATTTTACCGCGATTATCGGTACCGAGACATTTAACCCACATGGTGTCGCCTTCTTTATAGAAGTCGGAAACCGAAGCAATGCGCTCGTTTTTGATTTCGGAAATATGAACCAGCCCTTCAGTCGTACCCAAGAAACGAACGAAAGCGCCGAAATCCATAATCTTGGTGACAACACCTTTATAGATACGGCCTTCTTCGGGTTCGGCAACAATATTCATAATCATTTCCAGAGCGGCGTCGCCCTCTTCTTTCTTCATCGAAGCAATCCGGACTATGCCGTCATCGGTAATATCGATTTTACTGTTGGTTTTTTCAACAATCTCACGAATAACCTTACCGCCGGTACCGATAACTTCGCGAATTTTATCGACCGGAATTTTAATCGCGATAATCCGCGGCGCTTTATCGGAAACATGCGGACGCGATTCGGAAATCGCCTTGGCCATTTCGCCCAGAATATGGATACGACCTTCATGAGCCTGAGCCAGAGCCGTCTGCATAATTTCTTTGGTAATGGAAGTAATTTTAATATCCATCTGCAGAGCGGTAACACCGTCTTTGGTACCGGCAACTTTGAAATCCATATCGCCGAGGTGATCTTCATCACCGAGAATATCGGTCAAAACGCTGACGCGGCCGTCATCTTCTTTAATCAAGCCCATCGCAATACCGGCAACCGGTTTTGCCATCGGCACGCCGGCGGCCATCAGCGACATCGTCGTACCGCAAACCGTAGCCATTGACGAAGAACCGTTCGATTCCATAATTTCCGAAACCACGCGGA
>CALXTG010000065.1 GCA_944391355.1 uncultured Alphaproteobacteria bacterium | reverse complement strand
CCGTTCCGGTACAGATTTGTCCGTCACTCAATTTAGTATAAGAGGAAGGACAGACACAGGAGGTATAATAAGTCGTTCCGTCGTCGCTGCCGCCTCTAACGGTACAACTTTCACCGCCGCCTTCTTTGCCCGTTGCCGCGCATTGGGCTGCAGAATATGCAAAAACCCTTTCACAGCCGCAGACCCGATATTTTCCGCCGCAAACAGATTGTGGAATATTAGGATAAGAACAGTTATTTTTCGTATATTTATAAATTGAAGCCGGGCAGGCTGCCGAAATATCATCCCCTTTATCAAAGGTGAAATTTCCTTCCTGATAATCGGGGAGAAAATGACTTTTGGCGAGTTGAAAAGAATTCGGTACAGGTTTTAGCCCGGTGTGTGTTATCTGTGTGTTATGAGAAAAAGATGCTTTGGCAGGTACAAATGCCGCTAAAGCAAACAGAAAAAGCAATAATCTCTTCATAATCATATCCTCATAGAAAGAACTAAAACCTGTTCTTAAAGGATAACAAAGCGGATTATGAAGCTCAAACGAAACCGGCCGCAAAACCCCGGTTGTTTTCACTTTTAGAAATATTTACTTAGTGGCGCTCCTTTTTCTGTCAAAAACAAGAAAAGAGTTTTTACCAAGTAAAAACTCTTTTCCGGGTTCATCATCAAAGCCAAGCTTTAATCATCAACCACCTTTGATATAATCTTTTCTTATCCGGTTTCAGTAGATAATTAGGTTTAGTATCAGCCTTTATCCTGCCAGCGGCCGTTATCATCCTGCTGCCAGTAATGAAGTTCATAACCGGCGCCTTTTAATTCTTTCCAAAAACCGCGGGCTTTATCGACGGCTTCGGGAGAATTGCCGTCAAAAATATTGAAGACCCGTTCAAATGCTGCAGCTTCTTCTGCGCTTTTTAAGGCGCCGTCCGCCAAAAACAGCATCTCGGCATTGTTGGGATTATCATCATCGGCAGTCAGCCAAATCGGCTGTTCGGCAGCATTGCCGTCTTTTCGGCTGCCGTGCGGAATAAAAGAAGTATCATCAAATGTCCATAACAACGAATTGATAAATTCAACGCGCGCTTCGTTGCCGATTTTTACCACAATTCTTTTGCCGGTTTCATAGGCTTTTCCGAGCAGTTTCGGTAAAACCGCTTCCAGATCCTGCTTTTGTAAATGATAGAAATCAATTCTTGTCATTGGTTTCAGCCTTTATTGCCGCAAAATGAAAAACGCCGTCGTCATTGATTTGCAGCAAAACCGGGCGGTTTCCGTCTAATGCTGCTTCCCTGAAACCTTCTTTGATACCGTTGAGGTCAAAAATTTCTTTATTATCAATTTTACTGATAACATCGCCGGCTTTCAGCCCTTTGGTTTCGGCTTCGCTTCCGGCCTCAACTCTGAGCACGACAACGCCGGTCATGTTTTCGGAAAGCTTAAAGCGGTCGGCGGTTTCGGCATTTATCGGCGCGAGGGTTAAACCGGTTCCGGGCAAAGAAGTATCATCTCTTTCCGGTGCCGCGCTTTTTTCGGAAACCAGCGGCGGCAGGGCAGGAGTGTCTTTTAAGCGTTCTACCGTGAGCGAAAGGCGTTTGCTGCTTTTATTGCGCCAGATTGTCAAAAAAGTCTTTTTCCCCGGTGCCGTTTCGGCCACAATCCGCGAAAGATTTTTTGTATCGTCAATCTCCTGATTGTCGAAGTTCAAAATTAAATCACCGACTTCAACTCCGGCTTTTCCGGCCGGAGAATTTTCTTCAACTTCGGAAACAATAACCCCTCCGGGATTGTTCAGGCCTAAGGATTGGCGGATTTCAGGCGATGCCGGTTGAATCCTGACGCCGATCCAGCCCCGTTCGACACTGCCGGCGGTTTTTAACTGTTCAATAACATATCCGACCAAATTAACCGGAATGGCAAAGCCGATTCCCATGCTTCCGCCGTTTGTTGAAAAAATAGCCGTATTAATTCCGATAACCTCGCCGTCAAGGTTAAACATCGGGCCGCCGGAACTGCCCTGATTGATTGAAGCATCTGTCTGGATAAAATTATCATAGGGGCCTGAGGCAATATCGCGTGATTTCGCCGAAACAATGCCGGCCGTGACGCTTCCGCCCAGTCCGAACGGATTGCCGATTGCCAGAATCCAGTCGCCGACCCGGATCTTGTCGGCATCACCGAATTTTACCGGCGGCAGTTTTCCGCCGGCGTTGATTTTTAACAGGGCAATATCGGTTTTCAGGTCTTTACCGACGACTTCTGCCGGAAATTGGCGGTTATCGGCCAGAGTAACATTAATTTCCGAAGCATTTTCAATCACATGATTGTTAGTAACAATAAAGCCGTTTTCATCAATGATAAACCCTGATCCCAGTGAAGTCTGCTGATTTCCGGGTTTCTTAAAATAATCCGACCAGCCGGGATTAACATTTTCAAGAGAGTTCAGATCCGTTTCTTCTGCCGGCATCAGGTTTCTGGTCGAAATATTGACCACCGAAGGCAGCCATTTTTCCGCCAGATCGGCAAAACCAGGCAGCGGCTGCTGCGCCGCCGCCGGATTGACTGCCAGCAGTAATCCGAAAATAATTGCCGTCAGTTTTTTCATGCCTGTTTATCTCCGTACCGGTCCGGTTTGCCGAAAGAAGTCAAAGAACTCGCTGTCCGGCGCGATGACCATGGAAGTTTCACCGTCGGCAAGTGCTTTGCGATAGGCTTCGAGCGAGCGGTAAAAAGCGTAGAACTGCGGATCAAGATTGGCGGCATTATTCCAGATCATGATAACCTGCTCGTCACCTTCGCCGCGGATAATCTGAGCTTTTTTATCGGCTTCGGCAACAATGATGGCTGTTTCTTTATCAGCCTGAGCGCGAATTTGCTGTGCCTGTTGCTGTCCCTGAGCCCGAAATTCTTTGGCGTCTCTTTCGCGTTCGGTTTTCATCCGGGCATTAATCGCCTGCAAAACATCAATCGGCAGGTCGGCGCGGCGGATCCGTACATCGGCAACGCTGACACCTATCTGTTGGGCGTCTACTTTAACCGCTTCGCTTATTTTTTTCATTATCTGATTACGCTGCTGCGATAACAGTTCCGGCAGCGTAATCTGGCCGAGAATTTTACGAACCGAAGAATTCACAATCGCGGCCAGACGTTCGCGGGCATTATATTCGGTACGTACCGTCTGATAAAATTTTAACGGATCAATAATACGGTAACGGGTAAAACTGTCAACATCCAGACGTTTTTTATCGTTCAAAACCACTTCCTGCGCCGGCGGATCAAGATTCAGCAGCCGGTTGTCATAATAAGTGACTTTCTGAATAAAGGGAATTTTAAATTTCAGTCCCGGTTCCTTGACCAGACGCACCGGTTCGCCGAACTGCAAAACAATTGCCTGTTCGGTCTGCTGGACGATATAAACCGAATCCCAGACTACAAAGATGATTAACGCCGCCAAAATACCGGCATAGATTTTAATTTTATCGCTCATGCTTTGTACTCCTATTTGCTTTTCAGTTTATCTAAGGGCAGGTAAGGAACCACGTTTGAACCTTTGGCCGAAGGATCCAGAATAACTTTATCAGAGTTTTTCAATACCGCTTCCATGGTTTCCAGATACATACGCTTGGTCGTAACCTGTTTGCCCTGTTTATAGGCCTTGTAAACCGACATGAATCTTTCGGTATCGCCCTGAGCGCGTTTAATAACCGACTGCCGATAGGCTTCGGCGTTTTGCAGCCGTTGAGCGGCTTCACCGCGCGATTTAGGCAAAATCTCGTTCCGATAGGCTTCGGCTTCATTTTTGAATCTTTCCATATCTGCCTTGGCGCGCTGAACTTCGTTAAACGCATCGACAACCTGCTTCGGCGGGTCGGCTTTCTGCAGTTTGACACGGACGATAACCACGCCGGAATTAAACTCGTCCATCAGTTTTTGCAGTTCTTCCTTGGTTTCGTCCTCGACTTTGCCGCGGTCGCCGGTAATAATCGGCTGCATCTCCGACTGGCCGACGATTTCGCGCAGAACCGACTGCGAAGCGACGCGAACGGTCGTGTCGGGGTCGCGCATGCTGAACAGATAATCTTTGGCATCTTTGACTTTCCAGACAATGTTAAGATTAATGTCGACAATGTTTTCGTCACCGGTCAGCATATGGCTTTCGGTAAAAGAATTCAGCTCGCGGCCGTAATTGCTGCTGCCGTTGCGAATACCTGCCGCATTAGAAGCGCTGTAGGCTGCTTCGCCGCCGAGCGTGATGTCTCTTTCTTTGCTGACATTTACTTTGGTAACGGTTTCAATCGGGTAGGGCAAATGATAATGTAAACCGGCTTCGGTTGTTTTTACATAACTGCCGAAACGCAGGACAACCCCTTGTTCGCCGGTTTGAACCTGATAAAAGCCCGAAGCCAGCCACAAGCCGATGACAATCAGAATAATCCATTTGACGCTGAAGTCAAAATCGCCGGGTTTTTTAATTTTCGGCAGATCGATAACTTTGGCTTTGCGGGGGGATTTGTCCGTATCGCCCCAGGGACTGCCGTTGTCGTTCTGGCCCCAGGGACCCTGATCTTTTGCCATATTTTTCTCCCTCTGTCTTTATTTTATTGCATTACACTTTTATATAATATAAATATCAGTTAAAAACAATTACCGATGAAACTCTATCAACAGGACAGGGATTATGGAAAATCGTATTCAGGAAATTGTCAGTAAATATTATGCCCCTGAAAATATCGAGAGCATCAAAATTTTTAACGGCCGCGCAATTGTTACGCTGCGCAATGTCGCCGAAGATACGGCCATGGCTGCCGAATTGACGCGTCTGGTTTCCGGGGTAGACGGCATCAAAAAAGCCAGCATTGTCTATACGGCGGAAAAGAAAGTCGCGCCGTTACAGGAAGAGCCCGCCAAATGGCAGCTTCAAGGCGTTAAAAAAATTATCGGCGTCGCTTCGGGAAAAGGCGGTGTCGGCAAATCGACTACTTCGGTTAATCTGGCGCTGGCTCTGGCTAATCTTGGTCTGAAAGTCGCCTTGTTTGATGCCGACATCTACGGTCCGTCGATTCCCACGATGCTCGGATATGAAGGTGTGCCGCCGATCAGTTTTGACGGTCAGATTTTCCAGCCCTTTGAGAATATGAATATTGCTTCCATGTCTATCGGCACCCTGATTGACCGCTCACAACCGTTAATCTGGCGCGGTTCCAAAGCCTGCGGTGCATTGGAGCAGCTGCTGACCGAAACCAACTGGGGTGAAATTGACGTAATGGTGATTGATATGCCTCCCGGAACCGGAGATATTCAGCTGACTTTATCACAAAAGCTTAATCTCGACGGGGTCGTAATCGTTTCGACGCCGCAGGATATCGCCCTGATTGATGCGGTTAAAGGCGTTAATATGTTCAAACGTGTTGACGTGCCGATTTTGGGCATTATTGAAAATATGAGCTATTATCTTTGCGAAAAATGCGGTACCCGCGCCGATATCTTCGGACATGCCGGAGCACGGGAAACCGCTAAAGAATTGGGCGTTGATTTTCTGGGAGAGATTCCGCTGCATCTGAGTATTCGCGAAAATGCCGACAACGGCACGCCGATTGTCATGGCCGAGCCCGAAAGCCCGCATACCGGAGCGTATGAAGATATCGCCGCTAAAATCAAACGCAAACTGGATATTTAAGAAAACAAAACCTTGTATAAATAAAGACGCCGAAAGGCGTCTTTATTTAAGGCTACTGACACGTTGTGCAAGTTCCGCCCCAGGAGGTCGGGAAATGCTGGCGTACTGCTTCGGAAGCATCATCTACCATCCAGCCATGAGTCTTGGCATTTATCAAGTACTGATAAGGATATTGTCCATTGACAGTTGTCACACCGGTCAAGCTGCGACAACCTTTAAACATTACATTTACCGCAACTAAACTTACCGGCAATGCTGGAATATTGCCGGTAAGTCCGGAACACTCCTCAAACATGCCGCCGCCATCAGTTAATCCCGCCGGAAGCTCGGGAATGGTTCCGGTCAGTTTACTGCAACCGGAGAACATGCTGGAGCCATCAGTTAACCCAGCCGGAAGCTCGGGAATGGTTCCTGTTAAGTTGCTACAGCCATGGAACAATCCCCAAGTATCAGTTAAACTTGCCGGTATTTTAGGAATATTTCCGGTTAATCCGCGGCAATCAAAAAACATTCTGGCGACATCCTCTAAACTTGCCGGAAGTTCGGGAATATTACCTGTTAAGCTGCTGCAGTACTCAAACATGCTATAGCCTCGCTTTAATGTGGCTGGTAGTTCAGGAATACTTCCGGTCAGCCCGCTGCATCCGGAGAACATCATCGAACCGTCTGTTAAACTGGCCGGGAGTTCGGGAATATTTCCGGTTAAGTTGCTGCAGTACTCAAACATACCTTTGGCATATTGCAGTTTTGTCGGTAATTGTGGAATTGACCCTGTGAGACCGGTACAGCTCTTAAACATACCATCTGCATAGAGTAACCCCTCTGGTAATTGAGGAATGTTTCCGGTCAATCCGCGACACCCACCAAACATTCCGCCGAAAGAAGATCTACTTGTACCACTATCTCTTGAACTGGCATCCCTCAAGGTTTTCGGTAACACGGGAATATTTCCGGTCAGACCGGCACAATCCGTAAACATTCCGTCTCCATCTGTTAATCCTGCCGGGAGTTCAGGGATACTTCCGCTCAGTCCACTGCATTTATAGAACATTCCGCTTCCATTGCTCAACTTTGGCGGAAATTTGGGAATGCGTCCAGTTAAATTCTTGCACTCATAAAACATATCTCCTGCACTTTCCAGATTGAGCGGCAGTTCGGGGATGTTTCCCCTTATATTTGTTCCGCCCTCAAAAGTAGCAGCAAAGTTTCTAATACTGCTCAAGTTAAGCTGTTTAATTTGGGTGACATATTTAATATTTGATGAGGAAATTTGCCCCAGCTTTCCTAAGCTTCCGGTTATAGTCACATCATAGCTTCCGGCTTCGGCATAAGTATGAGTGGGTTTTAGGGTTGTCAGATTCTTATCAACCGTTCCGTCACCCCAGTCGACAGTGTAATCTGCCGTTATTCCGCTGTAGGAAGCGGTCGGCAGAGTCAGCGTTACATTGGCCGTATCGGGGCTGAAGGTGAAGATAACCGCTTCGGCCGGAGGCCCTTTCTTACACACAGTACATTCTCCGCCGCAGCCGTTGGCAATAGTTTCGGTACCGTTAGAACAGTCGCTTTCATCCGTACAAGTCGGGCTGCAGACACATTTATAAACCCCGTCCTGCAACAGGCATTTCTCGGTAGCGGTACAGAGTGAGGGCGTATTGTTGCAGTCTTTGGCAATACACTCTCCATTAACACAAACTTGATTGCTTCCGCATTTATCCGGATATTCCGTGCAGTCCTTTTCAACACATTGGCCGTTGCCGCATTTCTCTGTAGTACTGTCGCATAAAGAGGCATTCTCCGTACAGTTTTCCGCCCGACAAGCCCCGTTTTCTAAAACATAACCGCTGTTGCAATCTGTTATTTTATACAGTTTGTTGCAGCAGTCGTTCAGACATATACCGTTAACCGGACATTCGCTTAATGTATAGCCTTGTTCTTCACAGCCGGAACATTCAACGCAGCGCGAACAGGTTAACCCGCAGCCGTTGACATAGCTTTCGGTTCCGTATTTACAGTCATAGTCTGTCTTTTGCGGACATACCTCGGTACAGGGTTTTTCATCAGCCCCGTCCCAAAACATTCCCTTATCTCTCCAGTCGGGAAGAAAATATACTTTGGCAACTTGCATAGACTTTGGCTCATTGGGTGTGTGAATGTCAAAGCTGAGAGGAGCAGAGGAAGCCGAAAAGCTCCAGAACAAAGAAAACAAAAGTAAAAAAAGTTTCTTCATAGTAATCCCCTCAACAAAAGAGCCAAAGTCTATGTTTAAAGGATAACAAAACGGGCTGTGAAGCTCAAACGAAACCGGCCGCAAAGCCGCGGCTATTTTCACTTTTAGAAATAAAAAATGAACGAGGGATGTTTTTTTGTCAAAAACAAGAAAAGAGCTTTTAATCAACAAAAAATCATAGCAAAATTTTCTGATTTTGCCGTTATTTTTTACGCTTTATTAAACAGACAGATTTATAAATAAACTGTCTTAAAAATTATTAACGGTTATTTTGCATCGGGCAGTACCGTATTTCTGTTTGTTAAATTCATATAAATTTTTTTTATGGAAATTGTATTAGCCTTTATTTTTGCGGGCATAATTTACGCAGCAACGCTTTTCGGCGTTTTCTATGTGTTCTTAAAGCCGGATGTACCCGATTTTTATGCCCATTCTTTGGCCGAACGCGAACCTTTCTGCGCAATTGCGGGAGGTATGAGCATTCTATGCCAGTTATTTTTTGTCACGGTAATCCTGCTGTATTTACGCTGGTGGGGATTATTGGTGGGTTTGGTGCCGCTATTGGCAGCATATTATCCGATTCGTTGTTTGGTTCGTTTTCGGTTTATGCAGAAAATGAAACGCCTTAATCTTTATAGAGATTAGGCGTTTCGCTTTTTTTAGACACCGTAATAAAGTACTTGAGAAAATTTATTTTACCAGTACAATGGATATATAAAATAAATTATTGGAACACTATTAAAAAATAAAAGATATGGAACTAGTTGGTTTTAAGGCCGTTACGTTTGTTCTCTGCGTGATCGGCTATACCGCGATATGCGGGAGGAAGACAAAAGGTCGGCAGTATTTCAGCTGTATTTTTAAATTATTTGGTTTATGTTGCGGAATCGCTGCCGGTATAATCGCTCTGTCGATGTTTAAAGAAGGCGGCTGCTGGGCAATAATTCTTGCGGTTGTTTGCTGGCTGTTAATCCGCTGGGG
>CALXTG010000064.1 GCA_944391355.1 uncultured Alphaproteobacteria bacterium | reverse complement strand
GTTTTCATCCGATTGACGCCGACGGAAAAGTCATTGAAGCCCCCTTTACGCCCCGCGAGCCGATTCTGCTGATTGTCGGAGAAGAAGCCCCGCAGAATATCAAACCCCTGTTGGAAAGCATCAGCGGCAATCAGGACATTCTTCGCCGCATAAAAGTAGCCAGCTTCATTTCCAAACGCCGCTGGAATCTGACTTTAGACGATATCGAAAACGGAATTACGATTAAACTTCCCGAAGAAAATATTGATGCCGCCTGGAAAAAATTGTTAAAATTAAACACGACAAACGGCATTCTTAAACGTAAATTAACCATCATCGATTTAAGATTGGAGGGAAAAGTTATCGTTAAACTGAAAAAATCGCATTCCGGCCTTAACCGCCGCCCGGAAAGAAAGACTTAAAGCACAGAAAGGGGGAGCAGACAGTGACACATCCGTTTAACCGGCTGACAACAATTGCCGCTTTGGATATCGGTTCTTCCAAAGTGTGCTGCGCCATCGCCAAAATCAGCCGCGATAAAAAAATCAGCATCGACGGATTCGGTTATAATGCCTCCAAAGGAATCAAAAACGGTGTCGTTACGGATATTGCTCAGGCTACCCTTTCGGTCTGCAATGCGATAGAAACGGCCGAACAAAAAGCCAACTGCCGCATTGACCGGGTTATTGTCAACGTTTCCGGCGACAAAATCCGCTCCGTTATTAAAGAAGCGGTTATCGCCGTCAACAAAAATAGGCCGGTTAACGAAAACGACATCAACAAAGTTATCGAAAAAGGCCTGAATAAAATCAACGTCGAAGGCTGTGAACTGATCCATTGCCTGCCAACCAATTACCGGCTTGCCGACGGCGAGGTCACCAAAGACCCGCGCAACATTTTCAGCGAAAGCCTGTCGGTCGACATCATGCTCGGGCTGGTTCCCGATCTGGTCTACCGCAATATCGCCGCCGTTATAGATAACGCCCATCTGGAAATTGCCGGCAAGGCTTTTTCGGCCTACGCTTCCGGTTTGGCTTGTCTGGTTGATGACGAAAAAGACATCGGCGCAACCGTCGTGGATATCGGCGGCGGCACAACCAGCATCGCCACTTTTAAAGACGGTTATCCGGTTTATTTTTCTTCAATCGCCGTCGGCGGCAACAACATAACCAATGACATTGCCTATGGCCTGACAACCTCTTTCACGCATGCCGAAAGACTCAAAACCTTATACGGTTATGCTTTTGCTTCCCGCCAGGACAGTGAAGAAACCATCAATGTCTACCCGGTCGGCGAAGAAGACGACAGCTCGATTCGCCAGGTGCCGCGTTCAGAATTGACCAACATTATCCAGGCGCGGGTCGAAGAAATTTTTGAACTGGTCAGCGACCGGCTTGATAAAATCGGCCTCGGCGACATTTCCAGTCACCGTGTGGTTTTAACCGGAGGCTGCAGCCAGCTTCAGGGAATTCATGAAATTGCCGGACCGATTCTCGACAAACAGGTTCGCATCGGGCGGCCGCGGAATCTGCCGTTGAAAGAAAGCCTTTGCAATCCGGCTTTTTCAACTTGTATGGGTCTGCTGTTGTTTGCGCTCAATTACAGTGAGAAGAAACCCGGCAAACTGGTCAACAGTCCGGCACGCAGCAGCAGCGGGATTGAACGTATTTTTAATTGGATTAAGCAAAATTTTTAATCTTGGTAACTAAACATTAATGTCTTTACGCTATCCTTAAAATAACTTTTAAATTATCGTTCGAGTATTTTGGGAGTAAGTATTACCATGTCCATAAAGTTAGCAGTACCAGAAAAAACCGTTATGCATCTGAAGCCGCGGATTTCCGTCATCGGCGTCGGCGGCGGCGGCGGTAATGCCGTCAATAATATGATTGCCCAAAAACTTGAGGGCGTTGACTTCATTGTTGCCAATACCGACGCGCAGGCACTGGCTCACTCAACGGCCAGCCGCAAAATTCAGCTCGGCCTCGAAACCACTCAGGGTCTCGGTGCCGGCGCCCGTCCCGAAGTCGGGCGTGCCGCCGCCGAAGAAGCCAAAGCCGA
This sequence comes from uncultured Alphaproteobacteria bacterium, assembly GCA_944391355.1. GTDB lineage: Bacteria > Pseudomonadota > Alphaproteobacteria > RF32 > CAG-239 > CALXWF01. Next base: position 8,699 of record CALXTG010000064.1, on the reverse strand, counting down.
AATTGAAAAAGAGCTTGAAGGCGCCAATATGGTCTTTATCACTGCCGGCATGGGCGGCGGTACCGGTTCCGGCGCCGCGCCGGTTGTGGCCAAAATTGCCAAGGAAAAAGGCATTTTGACCGTCGGCGTTGTCACCAAACCTTTCCAGTTTGAAGGAAAAAAACGCTATGAAACGGCCGAAGCCGCGGTTGAAGATTTTACCCGTGAAGTTGACAGTATCATCATTATTCCCAATCAGAATCTTTTCCGGGTTGCCGACAAAAAAACCACTCTGGCCGATGCGTTCATTATGGCTGACAATGTTTTATATGCCGGCGTCCGCTCCATTACCGATCTGATGATGATGCCCGGCCTGATTAATCTGGACTTTGCCGACATTAAATCGATTATGGAAGATAAAGGCAAAGCCATTATGGGCACCGGAGAAGCCGAAGGCGAAGATCGTGCGGTTAAAGCTGCCGAGCAGGCTTTGGCCAACCCGCTGCTTGACGATTGTTCGATGCACGGCGCCAAAGGCGTTCTGATTAACATTACCGGCGGCTCCGACATTACGCTTTTCGAAATCGACGAAGCGGCCAGCCGCATCAAAGAAGAAGTCGACGAAGATGCCAACATTATCTTCGGCTCAAGCTTTGATGAAACGCTGGAAGGCAAAATCCGGGTTTCGATTGTCGCAACCGGTATCGGCGAAGGAACTGTTGCCCGTCCCAAAGCCCCGCAGCCGGTTAAATATGTTGAAGAAAGTTTTACCGAGGAAAAAATTGTTCCTCAGGTTCCCAGTCCCGAACTGGATTCTAATCTGGAGAAGTTTTCGGCAACCAAAACCGAAACTTCTGAAGATATACAGGAAATCATTGACAACGTTTCAATCGTTTCCCTTGAAAGCCAGACGGCTCCCGTTGAAGAAACCGTTGAAAGCAAAACGGTTTCCGAAAACAGATTCGAAGACTTTGACATGCTTGACAAATCTTCGGTCATGGCAGAAATGCCCAAAGCCTCTGCCTTGTTCAAAGCTATTATTAACAAAAGCGACGAAGTAAATCCTGAAGCACAGCTCAACAGCATTTTATCGTCAAACGAAAATGTCTTTACGGCTCATACGACCTTAAAAACGGTTGAGGAAGAGCCGGAATTATTCCCCGATCACAATCCTTCGGTATTTAAGGCCAAACGCCAGGAAGAGCCCGAAGAGCTTATTATTAACGATGACGATGAAGGCTATCGCCCCACACTGATTGAACGGGTTACGGGCTTTTCCATCGCCAGACGGAATAAGAAAAAGAAGATGGAAACGGAACGCTTCCAGGAACCGATTACGCCTTCCTTCTCTGATGACGACTATCAGAGCGAAGAACGGGTAAACCTGGAGATTCCCTCTTTCCTGAGACGGAAATAATCACTTTGCCGGTGTAGATGAACTTCAGCCACAGAATGACATTTCCCGACCGAATTATTATAAGTATAAACCAAACCGACCGCTCCCGCTCTCAGCCGGAGCGGTTGTTCTATACGGTTATTTTTATGCGTATAATTAAAAAAATTTTACTTGCCAAATCGTTATTTTTTCGTTATACATACCTAGTTGCAGGTATAATAACAAAACGGATAGAATAACTGACATGGCCAGAAAAACCAAAGCCGAAGCGGAAAAAACCCGCCGCGATATTTTGCACGCCGCGCTTGATTTGTTTTACGAAAAAGGCTATTCCAAAACCACTTTTGATGAGATTGCCAAACGCATCAATCTTACCAAAGGCGCAGTTTATTGGCACTTTCGCAATAAACCCGATATTGTTTCGGCTTTAATCAAAGAAGCTTTTGAACGGGTAACCGCCGTAATCGAAAGCCACCTCCCCGATGGACCGGGCTTAAAAACCATGCAGACGGCCTTTGTCAAAGACGCCGTGCTGATCCGCGATAATCCGGATTATCGCAAATTTTTATTTTTCGTATTGTTCCAAATGGAATGGTCCGAACCGATTTTTAAGAAAATCGGCGATTCGCTGAGAGACATACGCCATTTTCCGTTGCATCAAACAAAACAGGCATTGACTTTCGCGCAAAAAAGTGGAGAAATAAGCCCCAACATCAACATCGAAGAAACGGCAGTTGCCATTCTCGCTTTTTGGGACGGGCTGGTTCGCTGTGAAATAAGCAACAGCAGCCCTTACGATTTTCCCACTCTCGTGAACAACAGTTTTGATATTGTAATTAAAGGTCTAAAATAGAAAGGCTTAAAGATGAAACTCGGTAGATTAAAGAACAGAACTATCATTAAACAAACCCTGATTTTGCTGTTTTGCGGCTTTGTCGGTTGGTATTTAAAAGGCAAACTGACCCCGCAGGCACCGATGGCAATGGGGGCCGGCAATGATCCTTATGTTCTGACGCAGGAAGTCGAAGAACAGGATATTTCACCTTATAAAACCTATATCGGTCACGTTGAAGCAATCAAAAGCGTCAACCTCCAGCCGCAAGTCACCGGCTACGTCGAAAAAGTCTTATTCCAGGAAGGCAGTCTGGTTAATGAAGGCGACATTCTCTTTGTTATCGAACAGAAACGCTATCTGGCCAATATCGAACTGCGCCAGGCCGAACTGGCTAAAGCCAAAGCCAATCTGGTTCGCATTCAGAAAGATTATAAACGCCAGGTTTCATTGAACCGGCAGAAATTTGCTTCCGAAGCCAAACTCGACACTGCCGAAAGCGATCTGCAGCAGGCCAAAGCCGCGGTCAAACAGGCCGAAGCCAATCTTGACCTTGCCGAAATCGACTTAGGCTATACCGAAATCAAAGCTCCGATTACCGGCTACATCGGCAAAGCTTTGGTCACCGAAGGCAACTACGTCAGCTCAGCTTCCCAGACCTTGGCCCGCATTGTTCAGATTAATCCGATTCGTGTGGCTTTCTCGGTTTCGGACAAAGATTTCCTTGATACCAAACTGCTCCGTCAGCAGCAAGGCGACGAAGCAATCAAAACCGAACTGGAACTGCCTAACGGAACGATTATCACCAATAATTTAAAATCTGTTTTCGCCGACAATGAAGTAAACTCGGAAACGGCAACCATTGCCATTTACAACGAATATGACAATGAACAGAACCTGCTGATTCCCGGCAACTATATCAATGTCCGCATCAAACCCAAAGACGATGTCATCGCCCTGTTGATTCCGCAGGCCGCTATCGCTCAGGATGAACATGGCAATTACGTCATCACCGTTAACGACGAAAACGTTGCCGAACAAAAACGCGTTATCCTCGGTGACGTCATCGGTGACAAACAAATCGTCACCGCCGGCCTCAACGAAGGCGACAAAGTCATTATTCAGGGACTGCAGAAAGTCCGCAACGGACAGAAGGTAAAAGCCTCATTAGTTACCCCTAAAGGAAATTAATCTATGTTTTCAAGAATTTTTATTGAAAGACCGCGCTTTGCTATGGTTATTTCCATAGTATTAACGCTTGCCGGCGCGATTGCCGTTTTCTCGCTGCCGATTTCACTTTACCCTGAAATTACGCCGCCGATGGTAGTGGTCAGCGCCTCTTATCCGGGCGCCAGCGCCGAAGTTATCTCTAAAACCGTCGGTATTCCGCTTGAGCAGGAAATCAACGGCGTTGAAAACATGTTATACATGGATTCCACCTCTGAAAACTCCGGTTCTTACTCTCTGAGCATTACTTTTGCCGTCGGTACCGATCCGGACATGGCACAGGTTAAAGTTCAAAACCGTATTCAGCAGGCTCTGAGCAAACTGCCGGAATCGGTTCAGCGCCAAGGCTTGACGGTCAAACGCCGTTCCTCGGACATTCTGGGCTTCTTAACCGCTTCTTCTCCGAACGGCAAACATGACCGTATGTTCCTCAGCAACTATGTCCAGAACAACATCAAAGATAACCTCAGCCGCGTTCCGGGTGTCGGCGAAGTCCAGGTTCACGCCTCGCCGCTGAGTATGCGCGTCTGGCTGAATACCGATAAACTGACGGCGCTGAATATGGCTCCATCTTCGGTTATCAGCGCCATTGAGGGACAAAACTATCAGCCTTCTTTAGGACAGGTAGGCGGCATGCCCGGAGACGGAACCCAGCAAATGGTTTACACTCTGCAGACTCAGGGACGTATCAATGAAGTCGACGATTTCCGAAACATCATCGTCCGCACGGCCGAAGAAGGCGGAATTGTCTACCTGAAAGACGTCGCCCGGGTTGAAGTCGGGGTCGAAAACTACAGCGTTGAATCAACAATTGACGGAGCTCCTTCGGTTGCTCTGGCAATTAACCTGCTGTCAGGCGCCAACGCCCTCGACGCGATGAAAGCCCTGAAAGCCGAACTGGCACGCCTGTCGCAATATTATCCCGACGATTTCAAAATTGATATCACCTACGACGCAACCGAATATATTCAGTCCTCAATCGATGAGGTTGTCTATACGCTGATTTTAACCTTCATTCTGGTTATTGCCGTATGTTACATCTTTTTGCAGGACTGGCGCGCAACGCTGGTGCCGTCCCTGACGATTCCGGTATCGCTGTTTGCCACCTTTGCCGTCATGTTGGCTTTAGGATACAGTATCAACCTTTTGACTTTGTTCGGACTGGTGCTGGCCATCGGTCTGGTGGTTGACGACGCCATCGTCGTGGTGGAACGCGTTCTCTATCTTATGGAGGACGAAGGACTGTCGCCTAAAGAAGCCACCATCAAAGCCATGGAACAGGTATCCAGCGCAGTTATTGCGACCACGCTGGTGCTGCTGGCCATCTTTGTGCCGGTCGGTTTCCTCGGCGGCATTACCGGCCGCATTTATCAGCAGTTCGCCGTGGCAATTTCCACTGCGGTATTCTTTTCGTCAGTAAACGCATTAACCTTATCGCCGGCGCTTTGCGCAACTCTGCTGAAACCGCTGAAACCTTTCCAGAGCGGTCCGCTGTTCTGGTTCAACAAAGGCTTAAACAAAGCCCGTGACCGTTACGCCTCAATCGTTGCCTTTGCCGGACGCAAAGTCAGCGTCATTGCTCTGCTGCTCGGCCTTCTGATTTTGGCGAACTACAGCTTCCTGAAAATCAGCCAGACTTCTTTCATCCCGAACGAAGACCAGGGGGTTATTTTCACCAATATTCAACTGCCCGAAGGCGCTTCGATGGAACGTTCCCGCGAACTGATCGCACAAATCTACCCCAAGATTAAAGAGACACCGGGTGTTTCCAATGTCATGAGCATTGTCGGCCACTCGATTCTGGGCGGCGGCGGCGAAAACGTCGCTTTCTCGGTTATCGTGCTCGAACCTTGGAGTAAACGCACCGATCCTTCGCTGCATTCCACCGCAATCATGAATCGCATCAAAGAAGAGATTCAGGATACGCCGAATGCCGATATCAACCTGTTTGAACTGCCGGCCATTCCAGGTCTGGGTTCCAGCGGCGGTATGGACTATCGTCTGCAATCTCTGGATTCGACTGATCCGGCCAAACTCGACGCGGCGTTGCAAGGTGTTTTGGGAAAATTGAATACCATGCCCGAAATGCAGTACGCTTTCACGACTTACACCTCCAAAACCCCGCAGGTTTATGTCACCATCGATAAAGTCAAAGCCGAAAGCATGGGCGTTTCCATCGGCAGCATTTATACGCTGCTGCAAAACTACCTCGGTTCCAGCTACATCAACGACGTTAACTTCGGAACCCAGGTAAACAAGGTTTACGTTCAGTCTGACTGGCCCTACCGCAAAGGCATTGATTCGATTAACGAATTATATGTTCAAAACAAAAACGGCAATATGGTTCCGCTCGGCAGTCTGGTAACCCTGAAAAAAGTTCTCGGTCCCCGCGCCGTCGAACGCTATAACCAATATCCGGCCGCTTCGGTCAATGCTGTTCAGCGTCCCGGCGTCAGCACCGGACAAGCGATGACGGCCGTAGAAAATATCCAGCTGCCGCAGGGATACAGCTATTCCTGGTCGGGTATGAGCTACCAGGAGAAACAGACTCAGGGGCAGATCGGCTACATCATTGCTTTGGCCATTACCTTCGGTTATCTCTTCCTGGTTGCCCAATACGAAAGCTGGTCAACGCCGATTCCGGTTTTGACTTCGGTTACCGTCGCCATGCTCGGCGCTCTGGCCGGACTCTTTATTACCGGTCTGCCGTTAAGTATTTATGCCCAGCTGGGATTGATTCTGTTGGTCGGTCTGGCCAGTAAAAACGCCATTCTGATTGTCGAATTCTCCAAAGAAGAAAGAGAGCGCGGCTCATCAATTATCAAAGCCGCGGTTGTCGGAACCAAAGAACGTTTCCGCGCCGTGCTGATGACTGCCTTTACTTTCATTCTCGGCGTGCTCCCGATGATCGTTGCTACCGGCGCCGGCGCTGCCAGCCGTATTGCCATCGGCGTCCCGGTTTTCTACGGTATGCTGGTCGGTACCGCAGTCGGCTTGATTGTCATTCCGCTGCTCTACATCCTCTTCCAGACCATTCGTGAAAAAACCTATGAATGGAAGAATAAATAACCGTAAAAAAAAAGCCCCTCGCCAAGGGGCTTTTTTTTATGGCTGTTATTTTTCCAAAGTTATATTGCCGTTATCCAAAATTGCGGTGCCGCCAACCGGAATTGTCAGTAGCGGCGTCGAATGTCCGAAATCGACATTGGCGATAATCGGCAGATTTTTAAGCTCGCGCTTATTGCTGACAATAAACTCCAAATCCTCGCGGCTGACTTTGGAACCTTTCTGAAAACGCCCGATAAGCAGACCTTTGACATTGGCGAAATCCGGCTGATAAAGCAGCGCCTGCAGATTGCGTTCAAAATCGGCAATATTCGCCCCTTCGGTATCTTCGATAAATAAAATCGTATCAGGCTCAAACGCCGGACGATATTTGGTTCCGAGCAATAAAACAAACGTTCCGAGATTTCCGCCGACCAAAGTTCCCGCGGCTTTACCGTTATGCAATGTCCAGTAACCGTCATTTTTAATAAACTCACGTTTCTGCTGATCCAGAAACCACAAGTCATCACTCCATTCAGCAGAAGCTTCAACCCGATTCGGCCCGTCGTTCAACAGCATTTTCTGCATATTTTCCAGCGTATAATCACAGCCTTTTAACATTCCCAGCGAACTGAAATGCGGGCCGGAATAAGTCTCCAGGCCGGTCATCGCATAAATACCGTTCAAAAGCGCGGTAATATCCGAAAAACCGCAAAAGATTTTCGGATTCGCTTTAATCAGATTATAATCCAGATACGGCAGCAGTTGGTTGGAATTGGCGCCGCCGATAATCGTAAAAACCGCCTTGACATTCCGATCGGCAAAAGCGTCATGAATATCCTCCACCCGTTTTTCAATGCTGCTTGACCCCATCCGATCCCAGTTTTCATCGGTGGTATTTTTTCCGAATGTCACTTTTAACCCCATGGCGGCAAAGCGTTTAGCGGCAATATCGCGCGTTTCCTGCCCGATAATTTTAATGCCCCGCGCCGGCGCAACCACTCTGATCTCATCGCCTTTAACTAATTTAGCCGGAATGATTTTTTCCATTTCTAACCTCCTAAAATTTCATCATTAACCATAATATAAGCGTAAATTCGCCAAATGATAAGAAAATTTTGTTGCAATCTGAAAAAGCTGCGCTATGATAAGAACAAAATAAGAACATTTAACAAGAGGAAAACATCATGTCTTTCGGTTCCCCCGCTATTGATTACATTGAAGAAAATCTTGATTTAAACCGTTTTCTGATTCGCCATTCCGTCGCTACTTATTTTATGAAAATGAGCGGTGATGCCATGCGTAACGCCGGAATTTTTGACGGCGATGTATTAGTCGTCGACCGCGCCCAAGAACCGAAAACCGATTCGATTATCGTCGCCGAACTCAACGGCGAACTGACCATCCGCCGCCTTAAATACTACAAAGGGCAAACCTGGCTGAAAGCCGAAAACGAATATTATCCGCCCGAACGGGTTTTAAACACCGATAACTTCAATATCTGGGGAATTGTGACCTCAGTCGTCCGCAAGCTGCACTGACTATGTTTATGCTGGTTGACTGCGACAATTTCTTTGTCTCCTGCGAGCGCATTTTTCAACCGGCCTTAAAAAACCGGCCGGTTGTCGTTCTGTCAAACAATGACGGTTGCGTCGTTTCCCGATCCTATGAGGCAAAAGCGCTCAAAATTCCGATGGGCTGCCCGTTTTTCAAAATTGAAAAATCTTTCAAAAATCAAAACGGCATCGCCCTGTCTTCCAATTACGAGCTTTATGCCGACATCTCCAAACGGATAATGGCTTTTCTGGAATACCATTTCCGGCATATCGAAATCTATTCGATTGATGAAGCTTTTATCCGTCTCGGCAACACGGAAAATCTTGAAGAAACCGCCGCTTTCGTTCGCAATGAGATTTTACGGCAGATCGGAATTTCCGTTTCGGTCGGTATTGCCGCCAGCAAAACCCTGGCAAAAATCGCTGCTGCCATGGCCAAAAGCAAAAAGGAAGATAAGTGGCAGATTTTAACCGACGACTCAATCATCAACCACCGGCTTTCCGGCCTGAAAGTCGTTGATATTTGGGGAGTCGGCCGCCGCTGCGCCGGACGCCTCAATTTTCTCGGTATTTTTACCGCGCTCGACCTGAAAAGGGCGCCGCTGAAACTGCTGCGCAGCAACTTTGGTATCCCGATGGAAAAAACCGCCATGGAACTCAACGG
>CALXTG010000063.1 GCA_944391355.1 uncultured Alphaproteobacteria bacterium | reverse complement strand
GCCGACATGAATCAGGAATCGGCGAATATGCTGGCTCTGCAAACCGCGCAGCAGCTGGCGGTTAATTCCCTCTCGCTGGCAAGTCAGGCTTCACAGGCGGTGTTGAAGTTATTTTAATAAAGCCTGCCGCGCAGTAGTTTTCCGGATCCCAGATATTTTGTCACCCTGAACTTGTTGGTCTTCGCTCTCCTTTGAGGCATTCTCCGGCTTGACTGCCCCCTCTCTGTCACCCTCGGGCTGGACCCGAGGGTCCAGGTTAAATAAGTAGCTATATTGTTGACCTGGATGCTCGGATCAAGTCCGAGCATGACAGTAATTAGGAATTTTTTCGGTCGGGACGCCGACTGCGGGTCGGGACGCCGACTGCGACTCGTTTTCACCAACTATCAATTTGTGCATCTCCGTTATGAGACCCTGAAACAAGCTGGGCACTCCCGCAGGCGGGTCCTCCTCGTCTCGTAAGCTTTGCGCAGCACGTTGTTTGCGCTTGGCAACTATCGACTCCAGGGTGACAGTAAAGCCCGACCCGAACATCCTTCCCCACACCGTCATCTTCGAAATCTCTGATTTCGGAGATCTCGAGAAATTTAAGAAATGTACCCGTTTCTTGCGTTGGATTCCCGCGCAGAGCGCGAGAATGACGATAAATAAAAAAGCGCGAGAATGACGGTAGAAGGAGGACAGCCCGGGGAATGACGATAAAAAGGTAGATGTCGGGAAAGCTTGCGCGGCCGGGAATTTTATGTTATAATAATATTGTTTAAATATTATTGGGAGCTTATTATTAATTTAGTGTGTCATTGTCAGTTTCTGACAGTCTTATCCTTGAGATAAAGCTCCGGCACACGATTAAAAATAAAGAGTATGATAGTTATATTTTTTATTTTGAGTGTATTGGCAATTATCGCTGTCTTTAATATCTTTCGCGGAATTGCCAATATAAGCTGGATCAGAATGATTGCCGCTCCGGTGCTTACCGTTATTATCGGGGGATGTCTGGGGTGGCTGGTCGGTTGCATTACCGGTGAACAGACCTTATTGGGTATCATCGGTATGGTCTGCGGAGCAGCTTATTTCATTTGGGAAGTGGCCCACTGAAAACCGTTATTGAGAAATCAATAACGGTTTTTCTTTGCCGCTATTGAAAAGAGGCTAAAGATTCATATATCTCTCTAAACTAAATATCTAAGGAGATGAAAATGGAACTTTATTTGTTTATCGGTTTTGTGGTTCTTTATATTCTGATGTCGTTTTTTGTTAATAAAAACGTGCAGCATAAAGTCTGGACGATGGCTTTTGTGGTTTGTTTTATCGTGACGGCTATTTCGATCGGTTTCCTGCGGGTTAACAATCAGGATGTCATGATGTCGGCCAACCAGCTCAACTGGTATTATCTGCTTTATCTGTTCGGTTCCATGTCGGTGGTTCTGGGGCTTATTAATATCTGGATGTATCGCAAGCCGATTTGGTCTGTCTTTTTTAATAAAGATGATGACGATGATGAAGAAGATGATGATAAATAGATGACTTGCGGGATTTTATTTTAAATGCTATTTTTTGCTCAATTTGAGTAAGGAATAGAAATTTGCTGAGAATTAATAATCTGAAACTGCCGCTGACGGCAGATATCCAAGCTGTCCGAATTGCCGCTGCAGAGCGTTTGAATATATCTGCGGCGGCTTTTCGCTGTTTTCAAATCAGCCGTAAATCCGTTGATGCCCGCAGCCGGCAGCAGATATGGTGCATTTATTCGGTTGATGTCGAAGTTGACGGGGACGAAGAGGCCTTTGTCGGCGCCGATTGTGAAAAAATAATCCCTGCGGTTTATAAAATTCCCGAAATCAGAAAAACCGATGTGCGGCCGTTGGTGGTCGGCAGCGGGCCGGCCGGAATGTTTGCGGCTTTGGCTCTGGCGGAATCCGGTTTGGAGCCGATTGTTTTGGAGCGCGGAAAGCCGGTTGACGAACGGCAGCGTGATGTGTCCGGATTTTGGCGGGACGGTCATTTGAATCCCGAATCTAACGTGCAGTTCGGCGAGGGCGGCGCCGGCACTTTTTCGGACGGAAAACTGATGACCGGAATCAAAAAAGACGAATTGAGCGCTAAAGTTTTGCAGGAATTTGTCGCTGCCGGCGCGCCCGAAGAAATTTTATATGCCGCCAAGCCTCATATCGGCACTGATTTATTGGCCGGCGTGGTTCGGAATATCCGGAAAAAAATCATTGCTTTGGGCGGTGAGTATCGTTTTGGGCACCGGCTTGATGATCTTCTGGTTAAAGACGGGCGTCTGCATTCGGTCTTAATTCGCAATGAAAAAGGGCAGGTTTATGAACAGCCGGCCGAACGTTTGATTCTGGCGGTCGGGCATAGTGCCCGCGATACGTTCGAAATGCTTTTTCGGCGCGGGGCGGCAATTGAACAAAAAGCCTTTGCCGTCGGGGTAAGGGTTGAGCATCCGCAGACGCTGATTGACAAAAGCCGCTATCATGATTTTGCCGGACATCCGTCCTTGGGGGCTGCCGATTATAAACTGGCGGTGCATCTTCCCGACGGGCGTTCTCTCTATACTTTCTGTATGTGTCCCGGCGGTACGGTTGTTGCGGCGGCCTCGGAAAACGGGCGTCTGGTAACCAACGGAATGAGCGAATATGTCCGCAATCAGGTCAATGCCAATTCGGCGCTGCTGGTCGGTATAACCCCGGCGGACTTCGGCGGCAGTCACCCGCTGCAGGGAATGTATTTTCAGCGCCGGCTTGAAGAAGCGGCTTTCAAACTCGGCGGCGGCAATTATTATGCGCCGGTGCAGCTGGTCGGCGATCTGCTGGCGGACCGTCCCTCGCGGAAAATCGGCGGCGTTGTTCCGAGTTACCGGCCGGGAGTAACGCCGGCAACGTTAAAAGACTGTCTGCCGGACTTTGTTTATGCGACTTTGCGGCGCGGTCTTCCGGAAATGGCCAAAAAGCTCCCCGGTTTCGATTATCCCGATGCCGTGTTGACCGCTGTCGAATCCCGCAGCTCTTCTCCAATCCGAATCTTGCGGGACGCTTCCATGCAGTCAAATATCCGCGGCCTTTTTCCCTGCGGTGAAGGAGCCGGTTATGCGGGAGGGATAGTGTCTGCAGCGGTCGACGGTCTTTCCGTTGTCCGTTCTATGGGCTTCTAATACAGAATTTGCGAATATTCGGCTCGTTACGTACTTAAAATGTACGCTCGCTCGCCGAATTTCTTAATTCTTATTATAAGCCTCATATAACGGACAACGTTTTTGTGTTTCATGGGGGGACGCCCACGGCGGCTGATTGTGTAATGGCTGTGATTAAATGTGAAATAGCGTTTCTTTTTCTGCACTTTTTGTTAAAATCTTTCTCAGTTTAATTAATTGAGGACGTGTTATGAAAATTGCAATTATCGGAACCGGTTATGTCGGCCTGCCGACCGGGGTCGGTCTGGCGGAACTCGGCAATCAGGTCGTTTGTGTCGATAAAATCGCCGCAAAAATCGAGGCTCTGACGCAGGGAAAAGTTACGCTCTATGAAGAGGGGCTGGAAGAGCTTTATCTCAAGCATCTGAAATCCGGCGCTTTGCGTTTTACGCTGGATATGCGGGAGGCCGTTGACGGGGCTGATGTGGTGATGATTGCGGTCGGAACCCCGCCGCATCCGGTGACCAAAGAAGCCGATTTGCAGTATATTTATGCGGCGGCCGAAGAATTGGCGGCTTACCTTGACGGTTATACGGTGGTGGCAACCAAATCGACCGTTCCGGTCGGTACCGGCGACGAGATTGAAGCGATAATCAAAAAAGTTAATCCGGCGGCCGATGTTGATGTTATTTCCCTGCCGGAATTTTTGCGCGAGGGTTTCGCCGTGCATGACTTTTTTCATCCCGACCGGATTGTTATCGGAACGGACAGCCAAAGAGCGCGCGAAGTTATGCGCCGCCTGTATGCGCCGTTTGCCGATAAAACCGAAATGCTGGAAGTCAGCCGCCGTTCGTCGGAAACAATCAAATATGCTTCCAATGCCTTTCTGGCAATGAAAATTCATTATATTAACGAAATGGCAGATTTTTGCGAGAAAGCCGGCGCGGATATTAACGAAGTGGCCAAAGGCATGGGAACGGACAGCCGTATCGGCCGCAAGTTTTTGAATCCCGGCCCCGGTTACGGCGGCTCCTGCTTTCCCAAAGATACCAATGCAATGGCACAGATGGGGCGTAAGTTCGGCGCAATGCTTAATCTGATTGAAACAACGATTGCCAAAAATGATGAGCGCAAGCTGGAAATGGCCAAACGGGTGGCCGCGGCGGTCAAACATAATCCCGAGGCCAAAATTGCGGTTTGGGGGCTGGCTTTCAAAGGCGGAACCGATGACTGCCGCGAATCTCCGGCGATGCAGATTCTGGAGAAACTGCTGCATTATAACCGCAATGTTACGGTTTATGACCCGCAGGCGATGGAAAATGCCCGGGCAGTTCTCGGAGACCGGGTCAGCTATGCTGCCGATCCCTATGAAGCCTGCGCCGGAGCAGATATTGCGGTTATTCTGACCGAGTGGGAGAATTTCAAACATCTGGATCTTGAGAAACTGAAAGCAAAAATGCTGCAAATGCAGATTATGGATTTGCGTAATCTGCTGAATAAGGAAGAAGTCTGCCGGCAGGGTTTCTGTTACAGCTGTATTGGAATGAAAAATTAGAAGATTATATTGTAAATGCTTTATTGACGAAGGAGGTCACATTATGGCGGAAAAGAAAAACGAAAGCTGTGAAAGCTGCTGCAGTTCTAAATTTACGGCGGCATTGGTTGTTGCGCTGGGATTTTTGTTCGGCGGGTTTTTCCCCGGTTATTTTTATTATCAGGCCAAGATGAATGCCAATTATGTGTCGGTTAAGGGACTGGCGGAAATGGACGTTCGGGCCGATCTGGCGGTTTGGGATATTAAATTTGTCGTAACCAACGACAATCTGCAGACGGCACAGCAGGAAATGACCGCCAAACTGAAAATTATTGTTGACTATCTTAAGGGGCAGGGGCTGCAGGAAAATGAAATTATTGAGGGGCGGATTGAAACCAACGATCTGATGACTAATCCGTACCGCGATCGCAACTTTGCTTCCCGGTATATTCTGACTCAGGGGGTAACGGTGCGTTCGGCAAATGTTGATATGGTTGAAAAAGCGCTGCGTTCGACCGGCCAGCTGGTTGCCAAAGGCGTGGTTTTTGACAGCCAGTCTTACGGTTCTCCGGTATCTTATATCTTTACCCGCCTGAATGACGTTAAACCGGCAATGTTGGAAGAAGCCACCAAAAATGCCCGGCAGGCAGCTTTGGAATTTGCCAAATCTTCCGGCAGCAAAGTCGGAAAAATCCGTCGCGCCAGCCAGGGAGTTTTCAGTATTCTGCCGCGCGAACAGACTAATAATGTTGTCGAATCCGCTCAGATCAACAAAAAAGTCCGCGTGGTCTCTACGCTTGAATTCTGGCTTGAGTAACAGCCCGGAAAGAAATTTGGGTATATGTTGCGATAAAGTTAGCAGATTTATGCATTATCATGTTAAACTTCCGGCTTGAAATATAAAATTTTAGCCGGAAGTTTAATTATGCATTCTTTTTTACTGAAAATCGCCGCTTTTTTGCGCCGCCGTTATTTTTTGAGCTGTCCGGCCGGGGTGTTTAACTTATGTTTTGTGCTGTTTGTACTGGCCGTCTATAATCAGACATTTTTTACAAAAATTCATGAGCTTAGCGGCAGCAGTTTATTTACTTTCTTAACTTTTGTCTGCTTTGCCGCCTTATTTAACATGGCGGCGGCGCTGCTTTTTTTCAAATACAGTCTGAAGGTTTTGACAATTTTAATCTTGTGCGTTAACGCGGCGGTTTATGACTTTATGACGACCTATAATATTGCCGTTGATAAGATTATGCTGCTGAATGTTTTGGAAACCGATGCAAAAGAAATTGCCGATTTGGTTAATTGGCATTCCGCGGGGATCTTTTTCTGTTTCGGTCTGCTGCCTTCTTATCTGGTTTATAAAATCAGAGTTATTTATCGCCCGTTTGTCCGGGAGCTGTTTGTCCGGGCACTGATTGTTTTGTTATCGGCGGGGATTGCGGGCGGTCTGATTTTCTGTGATTTTAAAAATGTCGCCCAGTTTGCCCGCAACAACCGCGATGTGAAATATTATCTGCTGCCGGTCAATTATATCGGGGCGGTAATTTCGGCGGTAAAAATCAAGCTGCGTTCTAATCATCCGCTGGTTAAAATCGGCGAAGATGCGCGGATGCATTTTCATCGGCAGGAGAACGGCAAAAAGAATCTGATTGTTCTGGTGGTCGGAGAAACCGCGCGGGCGGCCAATTTCTCGTTAAACGGCTATGCGCGGGATACCAATGCGCCGCTGCAAAAATATTTGTCGGATTTAATCAATTATCCTCATGTGTCGGCCTGCGGAACCTCGACGGCGGTTTCGGTTCCCTGTATGTTTTCGGCCGGGGGACGGAAAACTTTTGACGCCGGCAGGGCTTCTTATACCGAAAATGTGCTCGATATTATGCAGCGGGCCGGTTATAAAGTCTGGTGGCGGGAAAATAATTCCGGCTGCAAGGGGGTTTGCAGCCGCGTGGAAACTGAGGAGCTGTGTTTCGGGGACGGCTATTGTCCGGATATGAATCTGCGTCGGGGGCTGGCAGATAAGCTGGCGGCGGATTTTCGGGATACGGTAGTGGTGCTTCATCAGCAGGGCAGTCACGGTCCGGCCTATTATCTGCGTTATTCGGGGGAGAGCGCGCGTTATCTTCCGGCCTGCGAGACCGAACGGTTTGATAAATGCCGCCGTGAAGAAATTGTCAATGCCTATGATAATACCATCTATGAAACCAGCCGTTTTCTGGCGGCGCTCATGGCGGATTTGCAGCGTTTGGGCGGCAAATATAATCCGATTTTGATTTATGTCTCCGATCATGGTGAATCTCTGGGCGAAAACGGCATTTATCTGCATGCCGCGCCTTATGTGATTGCGCCGAAAGAGCAGGTGAACGTGCCGTTTTTGTTTTGGCTGCCCGATGAAACTGCCGCGGCTTTGCAAATTGACAGGGATTGTCTGCAAAAGCACGCCGGTGACGTTTATTCGCATGATAATCTTTTTCATTCTCTGCTGGGTTTCGGTGCGGTGCAGACTTCTCTTTATCAACCGGAGCTGGATATTTTTGCGCAATGCCGCAAGTCTGAATAGTTAACGTAAGGTTAATAATCTGTTATTAAAAATATATATCATTTTGACGGAGCTTGTAATTTCGGCTAAAAATCAGGAAGTGATATTTCTCTTTGGGGTCGAAATCTGATGTTAAAAAATAAGTTTTGCAAAACTTTTTTTGTTTATCTGGCCGTATTTCTGGTTCTCGGAAATCAGACAGCCTGGGGACGCGGGTTGGTGCCGCAGTCGTGGAATCAGATGTATAAATTTGCCTCGCAGGGAAAAATCAATGTTCTGAAAATGGCGGTCGACCGCGGGCTGGATATTGATACGCCTAATGAAGACGGCGATACCGGCTTGTGCGTGGCGATTAAACGCACAGATTATCGGGCTTATAATTCTTTTCGCGCCGCGGGAGCGGATCCTCGTCCGGCCTGTATTAACGAAATTGCGGCGGCTGATTATGATAATTTTATGAATTCCGACAGAATTCCTGCATTTTTCCGGCAGGGGTTTAATTCACGCAATTACGGCGTGCCGCAGACTTCATCTAATTGGAAGCTTATCGGCGGTTTGATTCTGTTGGGCGGCGTGGTTGCGGCTTTGCTGCTGAGCGGCGGCGGTGGCGGAGGCGGCGGGCATTATATTCCGTCAACGCCGGCACCGGAACCTGAACCTGAGCCCGAACCGGAACCTGAACCTGAACCAACCCCGGACCCGGATGATAATATGGCTTCGCAAGCCGGTACGGGGATGCCTTCGGTCGGCAGTCCGACAGACGGCAGCGGGCAATATCAGCCGATTATCAAAAAGGTTGAAGGTTCAGCCGCTTATACCAACAGCAGTGACTTGGATGTGCAGAATGCGTCGACCAATGATGTTTCGGGGACGCAGACGCCGATCAGCGAAATTTTGAACTGGAATGACAACAGCATTTTGCAGGATGCCGAATTTCTCAGGGTCGGCATTAAAGCGACCGAAGGTTCCGAGATTATTAACGCGGCGGATAACGGTATTTCGCCGGTTATAACGGTTGGGGATGCCTCAATCGGGATGGCGGCGGAAGATCAGAGCTTTGCCAAAAACCAGGCAACGATTGAAGTGAATGCCCATAATGCGGCGATCGGGATGGCCGCCAGTTCGTCGTCTTTGGCAAGCAATCAGTCCGGTGCCAATCTGAATATGACAATGACCGGCGGTTATGTTTCGGGAACATCGAAAACACGCATTATCGGAATGTATGCCGATACCGGCGCGTCGGTATCCAATGATGCCGGGGCGACGATTACCGGTGAAAATAAAGCGTTGAGCGGAACAATGGTCGGGATGCAGGCCAGCCTGGTTAATGCCGTTAATGAAACGACCAAGGCGGTTAACGAGGGGACGATCAATCTGTTTAATTCCTCAACGGTAACTCCGACCAGTTCCAATGTAACTTTAATCGGTATGGACGGGGTTTTTGATAAAGCCTTGAGCGGCGTGAGTTCAACAAATATTAAAGGGGCGACGCAGTTGTCTAACAACGGTACAATTACGCTGAGCAGCAATTGGGACAGAACCTCGACTTTGATCGGCATGCGCACGGGCAGTTTCGGAACGGCGACGAACGGAGCGTCCGGAACGATACAAATCAGCGGCAGCGGCGTCGGTACGGTAACCGGAATGCAAGCTTCGGGCGGTGATAAGAGTTATCTTAATAATGAAGGGACGCTTGACATCAGCGGCGCTGATTTTACGGGTTACGGTATGCAGGGGTATGGGGTCGGAGTGACTGCGACCAACAAAAATATTATTAAATTAAATACATCAGACGGTGCCGGAATGTATGCCGAGGCCGGGGCAGACATTGTTAATAGCAGTGCCGGCGTTATTGAAATTCTGACCGGCGGTATCGGGATGAGAGGAGACGGCGCCGGTAATATTGAAAATGACGGAACAATTAATATGAGCCAGAACAGCATTGGCATAAAATCGCAGGGCGCTACCAAAGTTCGTAATGAGGGAACCATTAATATGAATGCCGGGGGAACCGGTATGCGGCTTGAGGGCGGATATTCGGTATTTATGGATGGTAATATCAATGTGACCGGAGAAGGGATCGGTATTGATTTGATTTCAACCGGTCTTGATAATTTGAGCCAGAAAGGAAAAATTACGATAACCGGAGATGATTCCATAGGTATTAATGCGAAAAACAGCAGCAGTTCCGATGATATTGATTATTCCGGGCAGATTAGCGTTACGGGAAAAAATGCTCAGGGAATAGTAACCGAGAATAGTTTTTCGTCGCTTGACGAGGGGAGCAGCACGCTTAATTTTTCTGCCGGAGAGATTACTGTTTCCGGTGATAATGCGATCGGGGTTAATTCTAAGGGAAATGATGTGGTTGAAATCGGCAGCCTTATGTACAGCAATGTGACAAAGGTTAATGCCTCCGGGCTTGATGCCGTCGGGGTTCAGGTAAATGAAGGATTTTTGACGGTGGCCAAAAATGCCACGGTAGAGGCTGACGGAGAGAATTCTTACGGTATCAGGGTTTTAGGGGCAAATGTTAAAGTATCGGTGGCGAGCGGCGGAACGGTCAATGCTAAAGGGGATAATACTACTGCGGTGTTTATGGCCGGAAGCGGAAGTATCGGCAACAGCGGGGCGATTGTCGCGGACGGGCTTAACAATATCGGCATTTCGGCTCTGAATCCGGAGAAAATTCCTGACGGAGGAACAGCGCCGGTACCTCCGGCCAATCCGGTAACGGTTACGAATTCCGGAAATATAACGTTGAAACAGAAAGGCAAGGGGATTACGGCGGCTTATGCCGATGATGTTTCAAATGACGCGGCCGGT
This sequence comes from uncultured Alphaproteobacteria bacterium, assembly GCA_944391355.1. GTDB lineage: Bacteria > Pseudomonadota > Alphaproteobacteria > RF32 > CAG-239 > CALXWF01. The sequence continues at coordinate 38 of CALXTG010000063.1, read as the reverse complement.
GTAATTACGCTGGAGAACGGCGGAACGGCAATAGAAGT
>CALXTG010000062.1 GCA_944391355.1 uncultured Alphaproteobacteria bacterium | reverse complement strand
CCGCCTTCATAATCTGGATTTGCTGATTATAGAATGCAACAACGGCCAAGACGACAAAGCCCGCAACGGCCATAACAATCTCCGTAATATTCTGAATTGGACAGCAGAACTGAAACCCAAAAAAACGTTGCTGACCCACCTGTCAACCCGGGTCGACTACAATGAGGTTTCCCAAATTCTGCCGCCGGAAATTGAATTGGCCTACGACGGAATGACCCTTGAAATATAAAATACCCAGCAAAGAAAAATTTTCTTATCAGACAATTTTAGCTTTTTATATAAAATATATTATTTTCTTTTGCAACTAGCCCATCAATCTTGCCCATTCTCATGGGTTCGAATCAATTTATTTCTGACCAATAAAAAAACACCCCGTAAAGGAGTGTTTTTTTATTGGTCGGGATAACGGGATTCGAACCCATGACCTCTTGCTCCCGAAGCAAGCGCTCTACCAGGCTGAGCTATATCCCGGACGACAGTGCTATTTATATACATATTTTTTATATTGGCAACAGTTTTTTTCAGTAAATAACTTTTTTTAAGCATTGCCCCTGACAAAACTGACTTTATAATGTCAAAAAAAGACTTTCAGGGAAATAAAAATGAACGAATATGAATCTCAGGTAAAGGAATTTCACCGCGCTATGGAGATGGACATTAACAGCCCCTACTCTGCGGATTTATTAAAATTACGGCAAAAACTCCTTAATGAAGAAATGGCCGAACTGAATATTGAAATCGATTCGCTGATTTCCGAACTGCAAACTTCCGGATCTACCCGGCAAGACACCCGCGCCCGCATGTTTAAAGAACTGGCCGACCTGCAATATGTATTAAGCGGCATGGTCGTTGCTTTAGGAATTCCGATGCAGGAAACTTTCCGCCGTGTCCACCAAAGCAACATGTCAAAACTTGTTGACGGCCACGCTCTTAAAAGAGAAGACGGCAAAATACTGAAAGGCCCGAATTATAAACCGCCGTTTTTAGATGATCTCGCGGCTTAAACTAAAAAAATCCTCTCTGACCGAGAGGATTTTTTAGTTATACCGCCTGTTCATCATGAGCCCGATACACAAACTGCGGTTCGGCATTATCATTAATGACCTTTTCATCAATAATAATCTCGGCAATTTCTTTTTTGTCGGGAATTTCATACATCAGATTAAGCAAAGTATCTTCCATAATCGCACGCAGGCCTCGAGCCCCGGTCTTGCGTTCAATTGCCTTATGCGCAATCGCCAGCATTGCCTCATGCGTAATCGTCAATTTGACATCTTCCATGGCAAACAGAGTCTCATACTGGCTGACCAGCGCATTCTTCGGCTCGGTCAAAACCCGTACTAAAGCGGCTTCGTCCAAATCCTCCAACGTGGCAATAATCGGCAGACGGCCGACAAATTCGGGAATTAAACCGTATTTCAGCAAATCTTCGGGCTGTACTTCCTTAAGCACCTCGCCGATTCCCTTATCTTCGTCGGAAGCAACCTTCGCGCCGAAACCGATTGAAGTATCCTTGCCGCGCCGGGCAACAATTTTTTCAAGACCGGCAAACGCGCCGCCGCAGATAAACAGGATATTGGTCGTATCAACATGCAAAAATTCCTGCTGCGGGTGTTTGCGTCCGCCCTGAGGCGGAACATTGGCAATCGTCCCTTCAATAATCTTCAGCAGCGCCTGCTGCACACCCTCGCCCGAAACATCGCGGGTAATCGACGGCCCGTCGGTTTTACGGGTAATCTTATCAATTTCATCAATATAAACTATACCGCGCTGCGCTTTTTCAATGTCATAATTGGCAGCCTGAACCAGCTTGAGAATAATATTCTCAACCTCCTCGCCGACATAACCGGCTTCGGTTAACGTCGTCGCATCGGCAATCGCAAACGGTACATCCAGGATTTTGGCCAGCGTCTGCGCCAGCAAAGTCTTACCCGAACCGGTCGAACCGATTAAAATCACATTTGATTTGGCAATATCGACATCACTGTTCTGCTGTTTGCTGTTCAGCCTTTTATAATGGTTATAAACCGCTACCGACAAAACCTTTTTAGCCTGATCCTGACTGATAACATACTGGTCTAAAAACTCTTTGATTTTTGAAGGCGTCGGCAGATTTTCGGCAGTATTTCCCAGTGCCGATTTATTCATCTCGGCCATTTCATCGGCAACGATATTGATACAAACCTCAATACATTCGTCACAGATATAAACGCCGCGGCCGGCAATCAGCTTTTTGACTTCCGCCTGGCTTTTGCCACAGAAAGAACAGCATAAATTTTCGCCGTTTTCACCGTTGCCGTTCTCATTATTATTGTTATCTGTCATTTCAACCTCAATTATTTTGCAATTTCATTTCTGGACGTGACAATCTCGTCAATCAAGCCGAATGCTTTTGCTTCTTCCGGAGTCATAAAATTATCACGATCCATCGCTTTTTCAATAACCGACAACTTCTGGCCGGTATTCTGCGCATAAATGGCATTAAGCCGTTTACGCATATCCAGAATCAGCTTGGCCTGAATTTCAATATCCGTTGCCTGCCCTTTGGCGCCGCCGGAAGGCTGGTGAATCATAATCTGCGAATTCGGCAGCGAGAGTCTTTTTCCCTTAGCGCCGCCGGCCAGCAAAAACGATCCCATTGAACAGGCCTGGCCGATACACATTGTCGCGACATCACAACTGATGTACTTCATGGTATCATACATAGCCATACCGGAAGTAATAACGCCGCCCGGAGAATTAATATACATATAAATATCTTTTTTGGGATTTTCCGATTCCAAGAACAACAGCTGCGCACAAACCAGAGAGGAAACCTCGTCATTAACCTCGCCGGTCAGAAAAATAATTCTTTCTTTCAACAGCCGGGAAAAGATATCAAACGAACGTTCGCCTTTACTGGTCTGCTCAATAACCATCGGCACCAAAGCGCTGTTATAAACTTCCAGAGAGCTTCTTTCAAACATATTTACCAACCTTTATTAATTAAACTTACAGTTTTGTATCATATTACTGTAATATATTCAACAAATTCTTAATAATAACTTTACCCGTAAAAAAACTTCCCAAAAATTTATTTGGGAAGTTAAGGACACCGGAAATTTAAAACTATCTCGAATCTTGTTTTTTAAATAAATAACTCTTAATAGCCCGATTATCTTCATCACGATTTACTTTAAGAATTTTTCTTTCATTATAAACATTAAGACGTGTTACATAATCCGCCATTTTCTGCATAGTTACAGCAAATTCCGTCAAATCCCGACCGGGAAACTCTTTCTGTATCTCACTGACCGTAAAATCAGCAATTTTCCATAAAGTCCTATTCTTTTTCAGCTCATTTTTCGTTGAAGCAAAATTAAAATCATACGACCAAGCCATATAAGCAAAGCCTCATCAGGATAGGTCCTGAGCTTTTTATAATCCACCAGTTTTCCCTGTTTCAATTCAGCCACCACATCAGCACTGAACTCCGGCACTTTCTGACAAAATGACAAATTCAACATTTTTTGAAATTCACGCAAGTTACTGAGTTTATCCGCATCTCGAACCAAATCACACCCTAAATCAATATACTTTCTATCTTCCGGTGACGACGCTTGATAACGATGTTTTAAATAAAGCAAATTTTGACGCATTTCATCCGTTGAATTTTTATAAAATGGCAAATCAACAAATTTCTCATCACTATAGTTCAAAACTTTACTGTCATATTGATCATGCATAAATACCGGCAGCAAAACATTCAAAGCTGTTACCCCGTCTTCTATCAGCTTTTGTACACCAAAAGTTCCGTGGGGAACTTTCAAAATCTTTTTGCCATCAAGACTTATCTCGTCGACACGTCCCCAATCATGCATTAATAAGGCATCCATCCACTCTTTTTTAACAAAATCAGGAGCCGATTTCAATTCAGGTTCACGATTAATAAGTTCAATGCCTGTTCTAAGCACTTTTGCACTATGCTGATATTTATGAAGCATCCACTGCTGATAGACAGACAGCTTATTTGGCAAACCTCTCATAAATTTCACAATTTCATCCTTATCTGCAATAAGAACCTTCTCATTATGAAAAGAATTTTTCAACTTTTTTAAAGTACAAACAAAGCTCTTTTCCATATACGAACCTCTCGACTACTTGTTTACTCTTAAAATAAAATACCACATTTTAACATTTCCGTCAACTTACGTCTACTATATCAAATTTGTCGAGTTTTTTGTTCATCGACAATATAAAGCGGACGCCGTTTAACCTCAATAAAGATTTTCGCGACGTATTCACCGATAACCCCCAGCGACACCAACTGTACCCCGCTGAAAACCGTAATAATCGTCACTAAGGAAAACCAGCCGTGAACCGTTTTGCCGACTGCCCACCAGTAAAACATCAGCCCCAGAAACAGCAGGCTCAAAAGACACATGGCAAAGCCGGTAAAAGTCACCAACCGCAGCGGCACAATCGAAAAACTGCTGACTCCGTCCCAGGCCAGCGCCAGCATTTTTCCCAAAGAATATTTGGTTTCTCCGGCGATCCGCGGCAGACGTCTGTAATATACCTCTGACGACTTAAAACCGACCAGCGGCACCATTGCCCTGACAAATAAATTCCGTTCCGGAAACTGCCGCAATGCTTCAACCACCCGCCGGCTCATCAGTCGGAATTCCGAATGATTATAAACCGTTTTAATACCGAGCAGCCGCATTAACTTATAAAACCCCAATGCGGTATATTTCTTGAAAAAACTGTCGCTGTCGCGATTATCCCGCACGCCGTAAACAATATCGCAGCCTTTTTCCGCTCTGGCAACCATCTCTTTTATCACCTCGGGGTCATCTTGCAGATCGGCATCTATCGTTACATATAAATCGGCCTCATTATTAAACAAACCGGCCAGCATAGCCGCTTGCTGCCCGAAATTGCGCGACAGGGTGAGCACGGTAAAATATTTTTTCTTCCCGCAGATTTTTTTGATGACTTCCCCGGTTTGGTCTTTGCTGCCGTCATCAACCAGACAAACCCGGCTGTCGGCTGACGTTAAACCGGCTTTTACCATATCTTCCAACAATTTTTCCATTCTGTCCGCCGTAGACGGCAAAATCTCCGCCTCATTATAACAGGGCATTACAATCACCAAGCGGGGAAGTTTTTTTGTCATCTTGATTACTCCACAGTACGGACAAACGAATTGATTGGATAAATTATATATGCTATCGGTTAATAAAAAGAAAACAACCTCGGGAATAAAAAATGAATATTCCTTTATTCAACGACCACATACTTACCCGGCTGACAGCCGCTCTGACCACTTATAATCAGCAATATCATATTCTGACGGTTTTAATTGCGGCAATTTTGCTTCCCTGGCTTTTCTACCGCCTGTTCAGAAAATGCTCTTACGCTTACCCGCCGTTTTTCCCTGCCGAAAGCCACGCTTTTGACCGCCGGGACAAACTTCAGATAACCGCTTTGTCGGTGCTGAGTGCCGCTGTTGTTTTTTACATCATTATTCTGTACCAAAGCGAAATGTCTTTTTTCAAAGATTTTGATTCCATGCACTGGAGCGGCTTTCAAAGCTCTCACCAAAGCCCTGACCTGCTTAATGCTTTTCACCGTTTTTTCCCGCTCGGCCATGCGGAGTGGCTTTTTCTTTACACTGTATCTGCAAATTTTTACCTGCTTAACCTGTTTTTGGTCGGACAATTAATATTCTGCCTGTGGCTTTTTTACCGTTTGCTTGATTTTATCCCGGTAACGACACGTTTGGCGGCGGCAACACTGTTACTGCTCTGTCCGGCTGTGTTCACCTCTTTTAACGGTCACATTTTCACCGAGCGCAACGGCATTATGTTCCTGCTGCTGGGATTATTATTTTTCAAAAAATATAACCTAAGCCGGAGTCCAACCTGTTTATGGTTCAGTATCCTCTGCTTCAACCTTATGCTTTACTTCAAAGAAATAAATATCCTGCTGTTGCTCGGCTTTTTAGCTTTTTCTTTTATTTGGAATCTTTGGCATGAGAAAATCACGTTAGCGCACTTCAAACACCCGCTGCGTTTAATCTGCAGCTTTCCTTTTGAGTTTCTGCTCTTTACTTGCTGCCTGATTTTTACGATTCTTTTTGATATGCACATTCCTCTGAACGATCCGCATTACCCGTCCCGCTTCATCGCCGACTGGTCTGATATCCTGATTATTTATGCCTTTGAACTGCTGCTCGGTCTGATTGCCTTTATTTATTTTGTCTGCAGACTTCTGCATAAAAAAGCCGCCCTTTGGCCCGACGGATTTCTCTGCGGCGCATTTTTACTTGCGGGCTGGATTATCAGCTGCCGTTTCGCTCATTTTGAGCCTTACGTCCGCAAATCCTACATAAGCGCAATTGCCGCCGCTTATTTCATTATTTATCTGACAGCAGTCATAAAAAATCTTAAACCGGCAAAGCTGTTTTTTATACCGCTCCTCGGCGCGGCAATTGCCGTTAATCTGTGGAACCTGCGCCTTGACCACGGTAAATATTTTCATCAGGCGGCTGATTTTCTGGCCGGACGCCCTGAAGCCGTCTATCTTGATTTTCAAACCGATAATTATTGGTTTCACCGCAGTTTCTACCGGGCCGTCGCCTATTATCACCCCGGACATAAATTTTCCGTCAAACCCTACGCCTTTGAAAAATATGATGATATCAACCTTGTTCTTGATAATCTCCGCCCTCTCGAAAAAGGAGATTTATACCTGCATTACAACGGGCTCAACCGCAAACCGCCGTTTTTTCCCAAAGAACATAAATACCGCCCGGTTTACGAAAACCCGGTGATAACCGTTTATGAGGTGCTATGAAAGATTTTTATTTACAAACCCGGAAACTCTGGTTTCATTTGCCGCAGAAAATCCGCTTTCTGCTGGTCGGCGGTTTTAATACCGTTATCTCTTACCTGCTCTTTCTGCTTTTGTTTGAAGGCTGCCGCATAAATTATAATCCGGCGCTGATAATCCAATACATTATCAGCATCAATCTGTCGATTTTCACCATGCGCTTTTTTGTTTTCGAAAGCCGCGGCAATTTTATTCATGAATATTTTAAGGCCTGGGGCGCCTATCTTCTGCTTTTGCTGCTTAATCTGCTATGGCTGAATCTTACCGATATTTTTCTCAAAGTTTGCCCCGCAGCTTCCCAACTGGTTTACGTTATACTTGTGACGATTCTCACCTACCTTAT
>CALXTG010000061.1 GCA_944391355.1 uncultured Alphaproteobacteria bacterium | reverse complement strand
ACTGCGCGGGAATCCAACGCATGAAACGGGATTAATCCTTAAATTTCTCGAGATCTCCGAAATCAAAGATTTCGAAGATGACGATAAAAGGTAAAATCTGTATTAGTCACCAGCTAGACAAACTTTATTAAAGCTCGGAGAATGAGGTAAATAATAAGAAATAAAGGCGGAGAAAGCGGAGTGTACAATGGCTAAGTAAAAAAGCAGCCAACGCTGCTTTTTTATCTGTAACATCTCAGAATATCTTAGTAAGCAAGGGAAGCAACTGCGACCGCAGCGCACCTAGATACCTGAGTAGTACATGAGCATTTCTCCGACCTGTAATTTCTGTATTAGTTACCCATTATACGAGCTTTAAAGTTCGGGGACGGACGAATGTGTCCTCTTCTCTTCAGCTACCGGCTGCTCGGCTGATTTGTCGATTTTTTCTCCGGCGATAACTTGTTTAATTTCGTCACCGGTCAGAGTTTCATATTCCATCAATGCTTCGGCCAGACGCTCCCATTCCTTTTTATTCTTTTGCAGAATTTCGGTCGCTTCCTGATGAGCCGACAAGACAAACTGCTTGATTTCGGCGTCGACCAGACGAGCGGTATCTTCACTCATGTTTTTATTCTGCGTCACCGATTTGCCGAGGAAAACTTCTCCGGAATTTTCGGCATAAAGCACCGGCCCGAGCTTGTCGCTCATGCCCCATTCCGTCACCATTGAACGTGCCAGATTGGTAGCCGCGGCAATATCCGAAGAGGCTCCGGAAGTAACGGCATCATGCCCGAATTTCAGTTCTTCGGCAACCCGGCCGCCCATCATAATGGTCAGACGGGAATGCATTTTGGCACGCGAATATGAATACTGATCTTTTTCCGGCAGCTGCTGCACCATGCCCAAAGCCCGTCCGCGCGGAATAATGGTTGCCTTGTGGATCGGATCGGTTTCTTTAACATGCAGCGAACAAATTGCATGCCCGGCTTCATGATAAGCGGTCAACTGCTTTTCCTTCTCATCCATCGCCATTGATTTCCGCTCATTTCCCATCAGCACTTTATCTTTGGCTTCATCAAAATCTTTGGACGTGACTTTGCGTTTGTTTTTACGCGCCGCCAACAGAGCCGCCTCATTGACCAGATTAGCCAGATCAGCGCCCGAAAAACCGGGCGTCCCGCGGGCAATCACCGAAAGATTGACATCTTTGGCCAAAGGCACTTTGCGGACATGAACCTGTAAAATCTCTTCACGGCCTTTAATATCGGGATTCGAAACCGTTACCTGACGGTCAAAGCGTCCCGGACGCAGCAGCGCCGGATCCAGAACATCGGGGCGGTTAGTCGCGGCAATCAGAATAACATTTTCATTCGACTCAAAACCGTCCATCTCGACCAAAAGCTGGTTAAGCGTCCGCTCACGTTCGTCATTGCCGCCGCCGAGACCGGCGCCGCGATGACGTCCGACCGCGTCGATTTCGTCAATAAACAACAGGCAGGGTGAGTTTTTCTTGGCCTGGGCAAACATATCACGGACACGCGACGCGCCGACCCCGACAAACATTTCAACAAAGTCTGAACCGGAAATCGAAAAAAACGGCACATCGGCTTCACCGGCAACGGCTTTGGCCAAAAGAGTTTTACCGGTACCCGGAGGGCCGACCAGCAAAACACCCTTGGGAATTTTACCGCCCAGACGCTGAAACTTGGCCGGATCTTTCAGAAAATCGATAACCTCTTCCAGTTCCTGCTTAGACTCATCGGCACCGGCAACATCGGCAAAAGTTACCTTTTTGGTATTTTCAATCAGACGGGCACGGGATTTTCCGAAACTCATGGCTTTATTATTTCCGGAGCTGGCCTGACGCATAAAGAAAATCCAGACCGCAATCAGCAAAATCATCGGAAACCAGGAAATGACAATTCCCCAGAAAGTATTGGCCGAATTATCTTCGGGCTGGGCAGTCACTTTAACGCCGCTGTTGCGCAAAGTTTCAACCATGGTCGGATCATAGGGAGTATAAGTCGTAAACTTACGCCCGTCAGTAAAGGTTCCGTAGACATGGGGGCCTTCAATAGTTACTTCGGAAATCTGCTTGTTTTCGGCACTGTTCATAAACTCGGAGAAAGCCAGTTCGGCACCGCCGTCCCGCCGCGCTTTTTCACCAAAGCCGCCGAAAGATAAAGTTAACAAAACGATGGCCAGCAGCCAGACAAGCATATTCCGCGAAATTCTCATAATTTTTCCTTAAAACTATTTACAAACTTCATTAAATATAAGGTTTTATTTTGCAAAACTCAATAGCCGATTTCACAGAATGAAAAAACCACTCAAATGAGCGGTTTTCCATAATCGATAAAATGTGATTAGCGAGGCAGATAGGATGATTTCCAGGAGCGCAACCCCGCAGCGTACATAGAGGTACGTGAGGAGGTGAGCACCGCAAAATTATCCTAGGTGCCCGCTAAGCACATTTTAATCCGGCGGACAGCGTGCGTAAATAATAAGAAAACCCTTGAAATTTTTTTGAGCGTACAACGGGGTACGTGACTAAAAAATTTGCAAGGGTTTTCTGTATTAGTTACCAGCTGAACGCCGGATTATATCTTCATGCGGTAGAAAGATCTCCACACAAAATACAACCCAATCAGCAGGAAGACGATTCCGAGCGACAGCGAAACACAACGCGGCGCCGCAACGGCCATCTCAACAGCCAGCAATCCGAACAAAGTCGTAAACTTAATAATCGGATTAAGAGCAACCGAGGAAGTATCTTTGAAGGGATCGCCGACCGTATCGCCGACAACGGTAGCGGCGTGCAGATCGGTGCCTTTTTCGCCGAGATCGACTTCAACGACTTTCTTGGCGTTATCCCAGGCACCGCCGGCATTTGCCATAAACAGAGCCTGATACAGACCAAAGACCGCAATCGAAATCAGATAGCTGGCAAAAAGGTTGGCATCAAAGCACGCAAAGGCAATCGTAAACGAAAAGATGACAATAAAGATATTCATCATACCTTTCTGCGCATAGATCGTGCAGATTTTAACCACCTTTTTGGAATCTTCGATTGAAGCGGCTTTTTTGCCGTCCAGTTTAATATGCTGTTTGATGAAATCTACCGCGCGGTACGCACCGGTTGACACGGCCTGCATAGAAGCGCCCGAGAACCAGAAGATAACCGCACCGCCCAAAATCAGGCCGAACAGAACATACGGATCCAACAGATTCAATTTCAGATTCAACAGCAGGATAATCGAAAAGATCATCGTCGTCGCACCGATAACCGCGGTACCGATCAGAACCGGTTTGGCCGTGGCTTTAAAGGTGTTTCCGGCGCTGTCGTTTTCTTCCAGCAGATGTTTGCCTTTTTCAAAGTTCGGTTTGAAACCGAAATCTTTTTGAATTTCCTTATCAAT
>CALXTG010000060.1 GCA_944391355.1 uncultured Alphaproteobacteria bacterium | reverse complement strand
CCGAAACGGAAGTTAAGGTTGAAGAACCGCTCCAAGAAGTTGTCTTGCCGGAAATCAATACGGATGAAGATGCGCCCAAGTCATTAATTAATATTTCGGCGGAAGAAAAAGCTCCGGCTGAGACAGCTGTAAAGGCTGCAACAGAAGAAGCTTCCCCCCTTTCCGTTCCGGCCGTCGAAGCAGAACCCGAGCAGACAACGGAAACTCCCGCGCCTGCCGATGAGTTGCTGCCTTTGCCGGAACAGCCTCTGCCAAATAATCCGGCTCCGGTTGAGGAGGTTTCCGCCGTTGCTGAGGATATTCCCGAAGCCGAACCGCTGCGTGACGAACAATTTATAGATTTCAGCAGTGAGGAAGTTCCGGAAGAAGGCTATGACCTGAATGTTGAAGCCCTGAAAGTTCAATAAATCTAAAACCGTATAGAAAAAGCTCCTTATTAAAAGGAGCTTTTTTGTACAGGGAGTTATTTCTTCCAGAAACTGCGGGTGAAGACCACGATAACCGTCAGGACTTCCAGGCGTCCCAACAGCATGGCAAAAGAGCATATCCATTTGGCAGTATCGGAGAGCGGCTGAAAACTTCCGGCCGGGCCGATGATGTTGCCGACGCCCGGTCCGGCGTTGGTTATACAGCCGACAATACCGCTGAAGGCGGTTGTCAGATCCAGCCCGGTTAATGCCAGCAGCAGACTGAGAATGACGATGCTGAAAATGAAAGACGAAACAAAAATAAATACCGAATTGATAATGCCGCTGTCGACCGGTAATCCGGCAACTTTAACCGGCATAACCCGGTTTGGCTCCGTTGCGGTAACGAAAGATTTTTTCAGATAAGCAAAAATTACCTGCCAACGAAAAGCTTTTATTGCTCCGGTCGTAGATCCCGTGCAGCCGCCGGTCAGAGCAAAAACAATAAAGGCTGACTGAGCAAAAGCTCCCCAGAGCATATAATCCGTTGATGAAAAGCCGGTGCTGGTGGTAATGGAAATAATATTAAACGAAGCATATCGCAAAGCTTGGGCAAAGTCATATTTGCCGATAACGGTCAGCCAGATTGCCGTTGTCAGAATGTAGAAGGCCAGAACCTTCAGGAAAAAAGGCACTTGTGCGGTTCGGAAACTGGAAGTTTCGGTTCGGCGCAAAATGACCAGATACCAGGTCAGCGGCAGCGATCCGGCAATCATGGTTATCATTAACACTATTTCAATCGGCAGACTGTCAAAATAACCGACTGATGCGGTTTTGGTCGAAAAACCGCCGGTTGAAACGGCGCTGAGCGCGTGATTTACGGCGTTAAACCAATCCATGCCAACGGCTTTCAGGCCGATAATGCTTAAAGCCAGCAATACGACATAAACGACAATGATACGTTTGGCGATGTAACTTATTTTAGGCAAAACCTTGTCGTTAAAATCAGAATTTTCCCGTTGAAAAATCTGCATGCCGCCGATCCCCAGAAAAGGCAGCAGAGCTACGGCAAAAACAACGATACCCACGCCGCCGAGACCGTTCAGCAGCGAGCGCCAAAACAAAATGGCGGCCGGAGCGTTGTCAATATCGGTTAAGATTGTTGCGCCGGTGGTGCTGATGCCGGAGGTCGCTTCAAACACCGCATCGGCAAGGTTATCGCAGACACCGTAAAGTAAAAAAGGAAAAGCCGCGAGAAAAGCGATTGAAAACCAGCTGATAACCGTCAGCAAATATCCCTGCCGCAGCGTAATTTTTTCAATTTTGCTGCGATTGGCCAAAAACAGCGACAATCCCAGAAACAATGAAATTATTGCCGAAGTAAAAAAATGAGACCAGCCGTTGCCGGTATAATAGATATCGACCGCCGCCGGAAAAAGCATAGCCAGTCCCAAGACGCTGATAAAATATCCGCTTATCATTAAGACCGGCTGCCACATGGCTTTTTCCTTTCCAAATTATCAGAGGGCGACGTCGGCCGACAGTCCCTCTTCCACCAAAGCTTTGTTAAGATTACGGTTGCCGACATAGCAAATGCCGGTGGGGACGCCCTGACTTGTATAGGCATCTATCAGACATTTGACAACCCGGCCGGCAGTCAGATCCTTTAAAAAGCTTGCGGCATTGAAGCCCTGCGCGGTTCTCGGGTTGACATAAACGCCGTATAAAAACAAGTGGGTGCCTTTTATTTCCAGTTCGTTGGCATTTACCACATGAGCAATACCGGTCAGTTCCTGCGTTTCGGGCAGATAAATCAGATCCAGACTTTTTTGACGCTGGGCTTTTGTGGCGGGAATAACAACAGGCGCTGTCGTTTTCAGTGCGGGCGTCGGCGTTACCGTTTGAGGACGGACTGCCGGTTCCGGCTGCGGCTGTTGGAGAATATCGATGGCTTTAGTTTCTCCTTTAGCCTTTTCAAACATCTGCCGGCGAATTTCCTGCGGGGTGTTTTCGGGAACCGTTACGACGCGTTCAATCGGCGCCGGTTCAGGCGCCGGACGGCTCGAGAAATCGGGCAGCGAAAGGTTCTCAAGATATTTCCCGGCGGTGTTTCCTACAGAACTGCTGATACTGCCGTAGATTTTCTGCAGTTTGTGCCAATACCAGAGATGAACTTCGGTCGGTTTGGCGCCGATGAAAGTCGGGATCAGGTATAAAGCCAGCAACAGCGGAATCACCACGGCAGGTTTCCGCAGCGGCAGCAAAACAAACATGACGGTTTTATTAAAGGCTTTCAGCCAGCCGCGGCTGGGGCCGACGGCATCTTTATCACTTTTTTTGACCATTATTTATCACTTCCGTATTTGTTTTTCAGTTCTTCGGTTCTTTCCGGCGTAATCCGTTCAAACAGGGTATCGCCGACGGTAAATTTATGACCGGGTTTCAAGTATTCAATCTCTTTGGCGACATCAAAGTTCTGTAAGAGCGGTAAATCATTTTTGTCCAGATTCAGCTTGGCAAAAACTTTTGCGGAGGTATCCGGTATTATCGGCGCGCTGAGAATTGCAAAAATGCGGATAAGGTTAATGCAGTTGCGCAAAATGACGGCCGCGCGTTCGGGATTTTCTTTAATTACCGTCCAGGGTTCGGTTACCGAAATGTAATTATTGCCTTCGACCCAGACGGCGCGCAGTTCGCCCAAAGCTTTGCGGAATTCCATTTCCTGCATATATTTGAGATAGTTATTGACTTTTTCCTGCAGAACCTTAACCAGTTCGCGGTCAACTTCCTCCATGGTTCCGCCGGCGGGAACTTCTTCGCCGAGTTTGGAAGCGGTCATTTTCAGGACGCGGGAAACAAAGTTGCCGTAAACGCCGTTCAGGTCTTTATTGACCGTGCCGGCAAACAAGTCAAAACTGAAGGAAGAATCCGAACCTTCGGGAGCATTGGACATCAGCCAGTAGCGCCAGTAATCTGCCGGAAATTCCTTAACCGCGTCTTCGGCGAAGATACCGCGTTTGGCGGACTTTGAAAATTTACCACCTTCATAAGTCAGGTAGCTCATTCCTTTCAGATAATCGACCTGTGTCCAGGGTTCGCCGGTACCGATTAAGGTCGCCGGAAAAGAAATAGCGTGATACGGGACATTGTCTTTGCCCATAAATTCGACATGACGGACATCGGCCGCATTAAACCACCAGTCTTTCCAGCTGCGGTTTTCGGGATCGGCGTCAGCCCATTGTTTGGTAATGCCGAGATAACCGATCGGCGCGTCAAACCAGACATAAAAAACTTTATCTTCAAAGCCGGATTTGGGAACCGGAAAGCCCCATTTCAAATCGCGGGTAATGCAGCGTTCCTGCAGGCCTTCTTTCAGCCATTTACGGGCAATTGAGTAAGCGACATCGGGCCAGAAAGGCTCTTTGGTTTTGAGCCATTCATCAAGTTTCTTTTCCAGTTTGGGCAGCATTAAAAACAGATGTTTGGTTTCCCGGACTTCAAGATTGGCGCTGCCAGAAATGGTGCTGCGGGCATTAATCAGATCGGTCGGTTCCAGAACTTTGGTGCAGTTTTCACATTGGTCGCCGCGGGCTTTTTCATAGCCGCAATACGGACAGGTGCCGGTTACGTAGCGATCCGGCAGAAAACGCCC
>CALXTG010000059.1 GCA_944391355.1 uncultured Alphaproteobacteria bacterium | reverse complement strand
GGCGCAGTGGCTTCAAATAAATCAGACATTTTTTACCTTTTTGCTTAAAATCTGCGCTAAAATAGCGCAAAATCCGCCGAAAGGCAAGAGTTTTCCCCATTTCTATAAACAAAAATTATCTAAACTTTAGCTTAAGACATGGTTTGACTATTTTGTCAAAACATGGTATAAAGAAAAGTGATAAATGATTATTATGTTAAATTAAAAAATATTATCATGAAAAAGAAATTAAATCAGATCGTTGCCGGTGTACTTGCTCTTTTGTTTTTATTGATTATTACAACAGGAGGGCGGTTTGAACAACTTAAAGAGTTACTGGGTTCTTATGAAGCAGGAATGTTTCTGTTTGGTGTAGTCGGAACCTGGTTTGTGATCGGTAAAAGTTTTGATATTTTTATCGAGAAACAGACATTCGCTACAGCCCTGATAACATTGCTTTGCGGTGGAGTTTGGGGTTTAACATTTATAGGGGTGTCAGTTTTTCTGGTTCCCTTTATTGTAATGGGAATGTTTGTGTGCATTCTTTGGTCGTTCAAAAATAAGTGGAGCCGAGAAGATAAGGTCGCTTACTCAGCGGTGCTGTATCTGTGCATACTTTTATTTGTAGGCATAGGATATGGCCTGAATTGGCTGGGTGAGTTGAGCGAGGCAGAAAAAGAAAGCAAGATTTCTTTTTCACAGCCGGTTCAGCTCCGCGAAGGAGATACCGTCCGGGCGGTTGTCGTGGACGGCAAACTCCAAATTCTGGATAAAATATCCAGACCGGCAAATATCGCCGTCGGCATTCCGACCCAGGAGGGGATGATTATGCTGAAATAAAGGAAAGCGCTGAGATTTCTCGGCGCTTTTTTCTTGGTTCATTTGGCGTTAATCGGCTTAATCCTGCGCGCCGGAGTCGTTCGGCAGTGTTTGCAGCAAATTTCGGCAGGCCGTTTCAATCATCTCATAGACCGTCTCAAACCCGTTGCTGTCATAATAAGGGTCAGGAATATTATCGCCGAATTCCGGTGCGTAGCTTAACAGCTTTTTGACCTTGGCGCGCCGATATCGCGGATCTCCATCCGGACGTTTCATATCCAAATTCCAGATATTCTGATTATCCATTGCCAGAATCAGGTCAAATTCGGCAAAATCTTCGGCGCGCAGCGGCCGCGAGCGCAGACAGCTTAAATCCACGCCGTGTCCTGCCGCGCAGGCGACTGCCCGCGGATCGGGGCAGTCGCCGTGATGATAACTGGAAGTTCCGGCCGAGTCGATAAAAATCTCGTTTTGCCGCCCGGCTTCGCGGACAAGCTTGCGCATCACGGCTTCCGCCGTCGGCGAGCGGCAGATGTTTCCGGTGCAGACAAACAGAATTTTATACATCGCCGGCCTATTTATGCGTCATGCAGCCATGTGTTTCTTTGGTATATTGCGCATATTTTTTATAATAGGCTTCAAGCGCTTTCTGAACCTCATAATTAACCGTGCCTTTGGGGTAGTTGCCGCGCTTGTCGGGATGCCCGGCTTTTCTGCCGGTCAGAATTTCTATGCCGTCGTCAACCGTATCGATTGCATAAATATGGAACTGTCCGTCTTCGACAGCCTGAACGACATCTTCGCGCAGCATCAGGTTTTTTACATTGGTGCGCGGCATAACAACCCCTTGGTTGCCGGTCAGCCCGCGGTGTTTGCAGACATCGAAAAAGCCTTCGATTTTTTCATTAATACCGCCGATCGGCTGAATTTCGCCAAATTGGTTAATTGAACCGGTTACGGCAATATTCTGTCGGATCGGAATTCCGGTAAGCGCGGAAATCAGGCAGTAATATTCGGTGGAAGAGGCGCTGTCGCCGTCACCCCCGCCGTAAGACTGCTCAAATACGATTGACGCCGAAAGCGACAAAGGTTTTTCCTTGGCAAAACGGTTGGCCAGCAGGCTTTGCAGAATCAAAACCCCTTTGGTATGAATCGGCCCGCTCATCTCAATTTCGCGTTCAATATCAATAAATTCGCCGCGGCCGAGCCGAACCTGAGTCGTAATCCTTGCCGGTTTGCCGAACGAAAAGCGCGAGAAATTATAAACCACCAGACCGTTAATCTGTCCGACCCGCTGACCGGTGACATCCATTAAAATCGTGCCTTTGTCGATCTGCTCGAGCATGGCCTGTTTAATGCGGTCGCTGCGATAAATCATGGCGTCAATCGCCTGTTCGATATGATTCTTTCCGATTTGGTTGGCGTGCGATTTTCGCGCCCAGTAATCGGCTTCGCGCAGCAGATCGCCGATTGAGGCAATATGTGCGGTCAGTTTTTCGGAATCATCGGCCAGCCGGGACGAATATTCGATAATCCGGGCAACGGCCTGCTTGTTAAGAGAACGGATTTTCTTTTTCTTTGACAAAGAACCGATTAATTTTGCATATTCGACCTCGTTTTCTTCGCTGCGGTCCATTAACACGCCGAAGTCCGCTTCAACTTTGAAAAAGTCGGAAAAATCGGGATCCCGTTCGCTCAGAACATCGTATAAATCTTCATCGCCGGTCAAAATAACTTTAACGTCTAAGGGGATCGGCTCCGGGTCAAGGGAGATGGTCGTAAAACTGGTTTCTTCGCTCGGCGCTTCGATTTTGATTGTTTTTGATGCCAGCGCCCGTTTCAATGAATCCCAGGCATAAGGCTGCAGCAGCAGTTTGCGGGCGTCCATCAGCAGAAAACCGCCGTTGGCGCGGTGCAAAGCGCCGGCTTTGATTAAGGTAAAGTCGGTCAGCAAAGCGCCGTACTGCTGCACTCTTTCGACCCGTCCGACCAGATTCCCCTGAGTCGGATGGTCAAGCAGCACAATCGGAGCGCCGGCATTTTTATCGTTTTTGACGACGACATTGACCTTAAATTTGGCAAAACGGTCTTCATCGTTTTTGTTCATTTTGGACAGCAGCATGCTCAGGGCATCTTCGTTTTCGCCGCTGCCGGGCTGTTCATTGGCCGGCAGAAACTCGTCAATATGTTCGATAATATAACTCTGAACATTACGCAAAAAGTCCGAGGCGCCTTTATGGCCTTTATATTTTTGGCGCAGGGCGTCAATCGGTTTTTTGACCGCCGATTTAATAAATTTTTCGCGCAGATGATCGGTTTCTTTCTTCTGTTTGTCTTCCCATTGCGGCAGGTCGGCGGCGGTGTTTTCGATTTCTTCCTGCATGGCGTTCAGGTCGTCAATCAACTGCTTCTTCTCTTCTTCCGGCAGTTCGTCAAAAGCTTCCGGGCTTAAAACTTCGCCGTTTTTGACCGGGGCAACGACCATTCCGACCGGCATATGCAGCAGCGAAACGCTTTTGCCTTTGGCTTTTTTCTGCAGAATTTTGATATATTCTTCTTTTTTCTGCTTATATTTTTCCCGGATAATGCTCAGGCCGGCCTTGTATTCGTCGCTTTCCATAATCAGGGGCAAAGCCGTTTCAAAATCTTCAATCAGTTTGTCAACGTCTTTGGCAAAATCATTGGCAGTTCCGGCCGGAAAATTAAGCGCGTGCGGTTTATGAGGCTCGTCAAAATTATAAACATAAGCCCAGTCGTCGGGAGTCGGACGGTTTTTGGCTTCTTCGACCAAGACTCTTTTAACCAGACTGGTTTTGCCGGTTCCCTCAGGCCCGAGGCAGAAAAGATTATATCCCTTGGATTTAATATTAATTCCCAGTTCCACGGCGCTCAACGCGCGATCCTGCCCCAAAGCCGACAAGCGTTCCGGCAGTTCGGCCGTCGTCGTAAAGTCAAATTTCTTGGGGTCGCATTTGGTGTAGAGTTCGGCAGGTTTTAATCTGGTTATTGTCATCTCAAAATTTTCCTATACTTTAAATTTGCACGCGTTATGTTAAATATATAGACCTAAAAACTAATATAGCGTAAAGATTTATGAAATATTTTGCCTTCGCTGTCATTTTTTTATTTTTTATCGGCCTCCCGCTGCTGTTTCTGGGCTGGTACCGCCGCAGCCTTTCCCGCAGGCATTATGCGGCTTTGGCTGCCGCCGCTTTGGATAAAGGGCAGGGGTATTACGCAACGCCTTATTTGCGGCGCATTGTCGACCGGTTGTTGAAACTGCGGAATTTTGCCGCGCTGGAAAAACTGCTCAAAGGCGAAACCGCTCCGGCGGCAAAATTTCTTACCGCCCGCGGTTATTCTTTTGAGGCTGCCGTTCTTGAAGCTTTTTCCCGCCCGTCCGTTGCCGCCGCCCGTTTTCAGGCGCGGGTAAAAAGCAATCCCGCCGATAACGAAGCCCTGGCCGAATTGGCCAAACTAAGTCATCTGCTCGGCAAAACCTCGCGCAGTCGTCTGGCGGCCGAAAAAATCGGCGCCAAAGCCACGGCTTACGCGTCCGGGATTCGCCTTTATTTCGCAATGCTGGGCGCCGCCGCTGACGGAGATTTGCAGCGGGCGGTAGATTACGGTGTCCGCGCCAACCGCCGCTTTGCCAAAAGCAAAGCCTGGTATGAAGAGGCTCGCAGCCTGGTTTTTCTCGGTACCGTTTATCGGGTTTCCTCTTTGTTTGATGCCGCCTATATTATGTATAAGACCGCCGAGAATATCGGCCGGCGGCTTAAATCTCCGGTTTTAACCACCGAAGCGCTGGCCAATCTCGGTATGCTGATGATGACGGAAAATCGTTTTTCCGAAGCCGCGGACTTTTTGGCCGAAGCCGCCAAAACCGCCCGCAAGCACAAGCTGGACGGATATCTGGCCGAGCTGGGAAACCAGCGTGCGCTGCTAAAGCTGCTGACGGCCGCGCCGGCGGCGGCCGAACGTTACGCTCAAACGGCGCTGGAGCGTCATACCCGGCTGCAAAACCGCGGCGGCCAGGCTTTCAGTTATGAGCTTTTAAGCCATGCCGCCAAAGAAAAAGCCGATTATCCGGCCATGGTAAGCCGTGCCTCTCAGGCAGAGGCCGCTTATAAAGGCAGTGATAATATCAGCGCCTATCTGGAAAGTATGTACCTGCGGGCCGAAGGCCTTTTTCTTCAGGCCAAAAACCGGCGCGGCGGCAAAAAATATCTTGAAAGCGCCGAAACCGTCCTGCGGCGGATTCTGATGATTGCCAAAAAAAAATCGGGCTGTTTTCATGCCGCCAATGCCTATACGTTGCTGGGGCTGATTTTTCTGCGGCGCAAAGAATATGCCCGCGCCCGCGCCTTATTTAACCAGTCCCTGGCTTTGGAACAGAAAGATGAGCGTATAACCGGCATAGCCGCTGATTTTGCCAATATCGGCCTGACCGAAAAACTCTGCGGCAACCGGGAACAGGCGCGCAAAAACCTGCAAGCTGCCTTAGAATATGCGGCGGTCGATCCTGAAAGCGATTTTTACAAACAGTTGCAGCAACGTTTGGCCGAACTGGATTAATTTGTTTCGGCCGGGCGGATGTTCAGCGTAATGCCGACCGGAAAAGTTTTGGCGTTTTTGCGGGGCAGGAAGGTGATGTCGCTGACGCCGACATTGCGATAGCCCAGAATATAAAAAGTCGGGACGGCAAAGGGATTTATCCGGTAGCGTCCGTCGCTGAGAATAATATGGTTTTTTACTTCCAGCGCCGTCTTTTTCAAAAAGTTCTTAAAGACCGGAATCCATGCCGGCACTCCGAAATCCCCGACAACAATAACCGGGTCGTCCTGGCTGAGAACAAACTCGGCCAGATTTCGAAACACCGTTTCCTGCTCGGAAATCGGCAGCCGTGAGAAATAAAGATTAAGCAGAACAAAACGGTGCCCGCTCTGTTCAAAAACCATAAAAGAAGCTTCCTGATTATGGCTGAAATTTATTTTTCCCGAACGCAGCGGCATATCTTCGGCAAACAGGGCGGTTTTCATGATATCCCCGTGCGTATGGAAAAAATGGTAACGGGTATTGTCGGCCACTTTGGGAATATAAGTATCATGGCGGAAGTTAATCCCCGCGATACGGGCGTTATAGCTTCCGGCGCCGTGCAAAAAGCGATCCATGTCTTTGGGGCTGTTCTGATAAAAAAGGCGCAGCTGGTCGCCGGGTTCTGAAGTCTGATTAAAAAACAGCGGCCCCGACGAAGCCAAAATCATATAATTTCCGCCCAACAGCAGCAGCGCTGCCGCCGCAAACAGCAGGTGCCGGCTGATGACGGCATAAAGCATTATCAGCAATAAAATAATATATAACTGAAACCGCCAGGCATCAATATAATAGATTATGGAGGAGCCGCCATCGTCAAAAAATGCCGCAATCGTTGCCAAACCGAGCAATAACAGGACTGTCGATAAAAATAATATTTCGCGTTTTTGTTTTTTTCTTTTGCTAAAGTAACCCATTTTTAATCTATTTTATTTTATTGTCTTTTCGTAAGCTTGCGATTATAATATTTAATCTG
>CALXTG010000058.1 GCA_944391355.1 uncultured Alphaproteobacteria bacterium | reverse complement strand
ATCAAGCGGGAAGACCGCGAGGATGTCGTTTTGGCAAAATGCGACAGCGATAAAGATTTGAAATGGGGTGTCAGCTACGGAATAACCTCCTTCCAGGGTCCTTATATCGATACGCTGGAAGCGGCTTTAATCCGCAGCAAATGTTCCGATGCGCAGCATTGCAAACCGATGGAATGTCTGAAACGGCGCCGCCGTCTGTCGGGGCTGCTGCGTGATGAATGTACCCAGAAAGACGTGTTGGAAGAATTACTGTGAGGCGCGATGTTTTTATTTAACAAAAATAGTTCCGATAAAACGGTAGTCAAAAAAGATACGCTGATTTTGGATTATCTGAAAAAAATCGAAAAAGACATTGACGCGTTTCAGGTCTTGTATTTGTTTACGCATAAGCTGCAAAACCAGAGTATGCGCTCAATGCAGCGCCAGTCGCTGATTGAGACTTTTGAAAATGTTACCAAAAAGAGCGGCGGCGAACTTTTTGGCATGCCCAATGACGACATGGTGGTTATTTTCAATAAAAGAGCGCATGAAGAAGTTTTGGCCTGTTTGGTAAAAATCCGCTTTTTGTTTCATGATGATCCGATGATCCGTAATGCCGATGATTTGGAGCAGGTCGGTTTTGCCAAGTTTTTTTCGCTGGGCAACGGGGCGGCGGAATTTAAGGATTTAATTAAAACGACGGTCGATAATTTTGCCGGCGCCGGCGAGGGAAAAGACGGCAAGCAGGCCGGCGGGGCTCCCGGAATCAGAATGGCGCCGTCGTTTTTGACCGCGCAGCGCAAACTGCGCCGCGAACTGACGCCGTCAATGCTGGCAAAAGTACAGAAAGTTTTGGCGCAGACAGATTTTTCGAGCCTGATCCGCCGGCAGTCTGTCTGTGCGGTAATCGGAAAGTCGCCGCCGCAAATGCTGTTTGACGAAGTTTATGTTTCGATTGCCGATATGCGCGATATGCTGCTGCCCGATGTTGACCTAACGGCGAATCCATGGCTGTTCATGCATTTGACCGAAACGCTGGACAAGAGGGTTTTGGTCAGTATCAGCCGCCATGATGACGGGTCGCTGACCAGTAATTTCAGTATGAATTTGAACGTGTCGACGATTTTGTCCGATGAATTTCTGGAGTTTGACGGCAATATCAACGACTCTATGCGCTCCAGCATTGTTTTGGAATTGCAGCTGGTCGATATTTTCAGCGATATTAAAGCTTATATTCTGGCCAAGACCTTTGCCCAGTACCGCGGTTATAAAATCTGCATTGACGGAATTACCGTCGACAAGCTCAAATATATCAACCGTGAGAATCTGGGGTCGGATTTAATCAAAATCATCTGGCATCCGACGTTTATGGATGTGATTAAAGAAGACAAGCATTTTATGGATTATGTCAATAAGGCGGAACGCGCCAAGATGATTCTCTGCCGCGTCGATGATCCGCAGGCGGTTGAGGTCGGCAATTCGCTGGGAATTAATCTGTATCAGGGGCGTTATATCCAACGGCTGCTGATGGCTCAGCCGCGCAAGACCATTTTTACTATCAGGAAATAAAGGCAAAATCGGGGGGAGATTTTTAGTCAAAGGAAACTCGTTGATGTGTTATGGTATTGAAGAATTTGCACAATATGGTAATTTTAATATTATAAAACAATCAAGGAAGTGTGAAATATGAAATTATACCACTATGCGCCAAAGGGAAATACTGTCCTTAAACGGGGATTGTTATCTTTTGCTAAGAATCCCAATGCTAATTTGGCATATTATATTCGTCGTTCCGGGGCGAATACTTTTCAGGGTATATTGAAGTGGTTTGAAAGTTGTTTTAAAGGTCGGAGTCGAGCTGTAAGAGTTTTCACGGAACCTATACAATGGAATAAAAACTCTCTGTCTTTGAAAGATTTTGTTGAAAAAGCAGATTTATTTTCAATAGATGTAAGTGCCTTAGAAAAAGACGGTTTATTGGAGGATATCTATTTTAGTCCTTCTGTTGCAAATATACCAAATTTAAAAGAAAGTAATAATGCTGATGAATTTTTAATTAAATTGTATGGGATAGATGATATTAGTAAATATCCCATTGATTGGAGTCTTTGCAACGATAGACTGCATCGCCGTTTTGAATTTGTGCCTTATTATCTTCTTGTTATAAAAGGTGGCATTATTCAGCCCAAATATATAAAACTAGAGAAGCAAGATTGTTGATTATTTAACTCAAAAAAAGTCCTCGCAGTAAAAATGAGGACTTTAGATAATAAATTTTTAAAATTATCGCGTCTTGGAATTCATTCCTACGGTATTTACTCTGGCCTTTCTTCCTCCCGGATAATTCATTGCCATGCGGGCTTCATGAAATAATGATTTTAAATTGTTAGTTCTTGCAGAATTTTTATCAAGGGGGGCAAGGTGAAATCCGTTGTTGGTTACATCATATAAAGTCCAACCTTTTTCTTCTTTATGAGCCATTATTTTCATATCACCGGTTTCAAGAAAATAATTATCTCCTTTGACGTTATCTTCGTTGGTCCTATGAATATGTCCCAAGCTTGTTCCGTCTTTGTCAACAACATCTAAGCTCTTACCTGTTTCGTCCACATTCATATAAGCCCATTTTCCTAAAAGTCTTTCTTCTTCATTTTCATAGGTTTTAAAATTAATTCTCAACTTAGATTCGTCGCTAGGATGCATAGATTCGATTAATTTGCCTCTTAAAGTCATAAGACACCTCCTTATTATACATAAACTTATAAATGTATATGT